>CAMAQF010000003.1 GCA_945860265.1 Emticicia agri
CCAACGCAATCTTATTTACAGGTGGCGATAACGATACTTTCCCACTTTGGTATGTTCAGGAAGTTGAAGGTTTCCGTACGGATGTGCGTGTGTGTAACCTTAGCTTGTTGGGTACAGACTGGTATTGCGAGCAAATGAAACGCAAAACATATCAATCAGAAGCATTGCCAATTACGTTTACGACCAATCAATTATTGAGTGGTGTAAATGACCAAATTCCTTTTGTTGAGCGTTTAAGTGACCCAATCAACTTGAAAGATTATTTGGAATTGGTGAAGAAAAATGACCCAGCAATTCAGATTCCTTTGACAACTGGCGAAAGTATCAACTCTTTACCATCGGATAGCCTTTTCTTGAATTATGATGTTGAAGCAGTGAAGAAAATGGGCTTTGTACCAAAACAATTTGAGTCATATTTGACTGGACAAATAACTTGGAATATTGGCAAACGTGACTTGTTGAAAAACGATTTGATGCAGCTCGAAATGATTGCTCAAAATAACTGGAAACGTCCAATCTATTTTGCAGGAACATTGGCCAATGATAACTACTTAAATTTGAAAGATTATATGCAGTTGGAAGGATATGCTTATCGTTTATTGCCAATTAAAGTGAGTCAAGGCGATGATGGTTTTGCGAATTCCGATGTAATGTATGAAAATATGTTAAAGAAAATGGCTTGGAGAGGCATGAACAACCCGAATGTGTATTATGATTCGGAAACATACTTAAAAGTGCCAATCATTACTGCTCGTTTGGCATTCTTGCGTTTGGCTGACCAATTGGTGAGAGAAGAAAAGAAAACCAAAGCCAAAGAAGTGCTTGATTTTGCAAACAAAGTATTGCCAGATAATGTGATACCATTCGACCAACTTTGTACAAACTACGTTATGTATTACTTTGAAGTAGGTGATAACAAGAAAGCAATGGAAATTGCAGAAACAATCACGAGGCGTGCAGATGGCAATTTGGCATATTTTACTCAGAAAGCAGGTCAGAAAAGTGCCGAATGGATGCCAGATAATATCCAAAATTATTTACAAATCAACCTTCGTAATTTGCAAGTGATTAGTAATATTTGTAGCAGAAATAACCAAGAAGTCGCGGCAAAACGCTATGAAGCTATCTACAATAAATATTATTCGAGAGTAGCAGAATAATATTGGCACCGTAGAGACAGGGCATTGCCCTGTCTCTACGGTGCCAATTAAATTAAAAAAAATTGTGCAAAAATCCCCGTTGGACTATTCAACGGGGATTTTTGATTATATTTGCAATATCGTTGCATTTATCACTAGTAAAAGTTGAACGCAACCTATGCGGCTGACCGCTGCGATTTCTAAATTGTGCAAAACCAAAAATGAATAGAACATTATTTCTTTACATAATTTTATTAGCTTTTGGAGTTGGTGCACTTTTTGCTCAAACACCAAAAGACTGCGATTGCTTTATTCAAGGAATTGTAGAAGATGATGCCACGAAACAACCGATTGTAGGAGCAGTAGTTTTTATAAAAGAACTGAATAAAGGCGTAAGCACCAATGCAAAAGGTTTTTACCGAATTTCAAGTATTTGTCAAGGGAAATATACTGTCATTGGGCGAATTGTGGGTTATAAAGAAAAAAGTTACACAATTAGCCTAGAACATGGAGCCGAACAAAATATCAAATTGTATGAAACAGAACTCCATTTAGCCAATATCGACATCAAGGCTCAAAAAATTGATAACCTTACCCAAACTAAAAGTATACTCGAAAATGCGGCTCTCGACCAAACGCGTGGGCAATCTTTGGGCGAAGCTTTGAAACAAATTTCAGGCGTAACTACCTTACAAACAGGTAGTTCTATTGCAAAACCCGTGATTCATGGAATGCACTCGAATCGTGTTTTAATAATGAACAATGGCGTAAGGCAAGAAGGCCAACAATGGGGTAGCGAACACGCTCCAGAAATTGATCCTTTTATCGCTAAAAAAATCACGGTTTTGAAAGGAGCGGCGGGTGTTCGCTACGGCTCAGATGCAATTGCGGGCGTAATCATGCTCGAACCCGATACTCTCCCCGACTCTACTGTAATGAAAGTTGAAATTAATAGCGTTTATTTTACGAATGGCCGCCAAACGGTAAATTCAGGAATTATTGAAGGAGGTTCTAATAATTCAAATATTAAAAAATCAACCAAAATTCCGTACTCAATTGGGTATCGTGTACAAGGAACTTTTAAGCGAGGTGGTGATATTTCAACACCTAATAACAGACTGGCAAATACCGGAATTGAAGAAATAAACTACTCATTATCAGCAAACTACAAAAGGAAGAATTGGACATCTGATATATTTTTTAGTCATTTTAATACTAAAATTGCAGTTTTTTCGGGTTCACACATTGGTAATATCTCAGATTTGATTGAAGCCATTAAACGAGGGAGTCCACTTTCAATTTATACCCCCGAAACTTTTACTTATAATATCGGTCGCCCTTATCAAGATGTGCTTCACAATTTATTGAAAATCAAGAATACCGTCAAAAATCGCAACGGAGTTTTATCGCTGACTTTAGGGCGGCAGTATGATTTCAGAAAAGAAATAGATATTTTGAGAGGTGATAGGAACCTTACGCAGCTTTTCAAGCTAACAACTTATTCTAGCGAATTGATTTTTGAACACAACCCTATCTTAAAATTATTGACAGGTTCTATTGGTGTAAATAGTCTTTATCAAGAAAATCTTACCACAGGAACGCTAACCGAACCACGTTCTTTAACAGTTTTGATTCCTAACTTCAAGAATTTCACGTCTGGGGTTTTCTTAATTGAACGCATTGTGCGAAATAATTGGGAAATAGAAAGTGGATTTAGATACGATATTCGACACTTGAATGTTTATAGGATTCCTCGTAGTGGACAAAACGTAGTGAATAATACGCAAAACAATCAAAACTTTACAGGTACGCTCGGAGCAAATTATCGACCAAATGCCCGATGGAATTTTATGGCCAATGCCAGTTCGGCGTGGCGAGCAGCAACGGTTAATGAACTTTTCAGCGATGGTGTGCATCATGGAGCTGCAAGTTTCGAGCATGGAGATGAAAACCTTGTGCCAGAAGTTGCCCTAAATCTCTCATTGACAGCTAATTACGTTTCCAAAAACTTTCAGGCAGAATTACATTTATACAATAATTACATCAATAATTTTATCTTTTTATCGCCCACCGGTCGCCCAGCTTTGACGATTCGTGGGGCATTTCCTGAGTTTATTTACACACAAACTGATAGCCGTTTTCAAGGTTTTGATTTTAACGGAATTGTGCAAATTGCAAAAAATCTTTCTCTTAATAGTAAAATTACTTACCTAAAAGCCCAAGATTTAAGCAATAATCAAGCTTTGATTCAGATTCCTGCAAATCGTTGGGAAAATACGCTTCGCTATGACTGGAAAAAAACTTCGGTTTCGATTACAAACTTATACGTAGCCAAGCAAAATCGAGTTCCTACGAAAATCATTTTTACTGAAATTCCGAGTTCAGAAATCATATTTACTGAATACGGTGGAGACTTCGCTCCTCCCCCAGCCGCATACTCGCTTTGGAGTGCATCGGCAAGCCAACAATTTGCGATAAATACCAAACAATCGCTGAATATTTCATTAACTATCAATAATTTACTCAATACTTCTTATCGAGATTATCTCAATCGTTTCCGTTATTTTGCAGATGAAATTGGTCGAAACATAGCTTTTCGTGCAAAATATTCTTTTTAAATTTTTTCTTGCAACACTATTGCATTTATAAATTATGAATTATATTTGCAACATCAATGCAAAAGTAATCATATTTCATAAACCGATATATCATGGCAAATAAAAGAAACCCAATTCACATTGCTCTACTCAGCTTACTGCTAAGTGCTACACTTTTTACGGTAAGTTGCAAAGATGAAGAAGTAGTTGTAGAAGAAGAAAATGAATTAATTACGACCGTAAAATTGAATTTTACAAGCGATGGTACCACTCAATCGTTTAAATATTCTGACCCTGATGGCGACGGTGGAAAAACTCCAACCATTGATGCCATTAGTCTAAAACCAAATACAGCTTATACATTAACGGTTGAGGTTTTGGATGAGTCAAAAATACCAGTTGGTAATATTACTGACGAAGTAAAAAAAGAAAGTGATGAACATTTATTTGTTTATACACCAACGCCAAGCAGTTTATTGACTTATACCTACGGCGATAAAGATGCCAAAAACTTTGGAATTGGTATTACAGGAAGTGCAAAAACGAATTCGGCAGGAACAGGGAAATTGAAAGTTCAGTTACGCCATCAGCCACCAATCAATGGAAAAGCAAGCAAAGATGGCACTCCAACGCCAGGAAGTGATGATATAAATATTGATTTTAATGTTACGGTTAAATAGGTTCTATAAACTGTCTTATAACTTTTAAAGGGGTGTCAAGTAAAATCTTGATACTCCTTTTTTGTGTAAATCTATTCAAAACGATTATCTTAGCAAAAAAACAAATTTCGAGAAAATTATGACAAAAAAACGTATTGCGATTGACATGGACGACGTGATGGCAGCCGCAGGAAAGAAGATTTTAGGTATTTACAACCGATTAATTGGAACCGATTTTCAAGAATATCATTTCATAGATAAAGGATACTACGATGTTTTGGCCGAAGAAAATTATCATGTAGTAAGAGAGGAGATTTTTAAACCAAATTTCTTTAGAACGCTCGAAGTATTGCCCGATGCGGTTGAAGTAGTTAAAAAACTACACGAAAGATTTGATATTTTTATTGTTTCAGCGGCGGTTGAATTTCCAAATTCATTAAAAGAAAAAGTTGAATGGTTAGAAGAGCATTTTCCGTTTATTTCTTGGAAAAACATTGTACTTTGTGGCGATAAAAGTATTATTTCAGCCGATTATCTGATTGACGACCACGAGAAAAATCTCAGTACTTTTAAAGGCAAAGCATTGTTATTTGATGCGATTCATAATCAAAAACTCGAAGGCTACCAACGCTTCAAGACTTGGAGAGAAATTGAGGCTTTTTTTGATAATGAGTAAAAATGAGAAGTTAATTGAGTGCGGTACATCTGCTTGGATATGCCACACTTGAAATTCATTTATGACAAAACTCTATGACACCTAAACAAATCGTTGAAAAACTCGCTTCTTTTCCAAATCGTGGAGTTGCTACTGAAAATGAAGGTCCCGTACTAGATTTTCTGACACAACTATTTAACAATCAACTTGTTAGTCGAGAGTCTTTCAGAACGCCAAAAACCTATGTTTCGGTGGTTTGGTGGTTGATTTTCGGACTTTCGGCAGGATTGATATGCTTAAATTTTTCTTCGATTATGGGTTTAATAATTACCTTCCTATTCGTAGCGATGTCCATGTTGTATTTCAATTGGTACGCTTCCCCCGTAACGAATTTTCCACCATTGGTTAAGTCTCATAATCTTGTCATAAAAGCTAAAAATGTATCTCCCAAAGCTAAAAAGTTGATTTTAATGGCTCATTGGGATACCGCTCCTATTTCGTTATTGTATCGCCCCGAAATGGTTGGTAATTTCCGTAAATCGCTCAAAATGAGTTTAATTCTCATGATGGTCGCTCAGTTTTTAGCTATTTCACAGTTTCTGATACCCAATGATTTCTTGCTTTTAGTTTCCAATATTTTGGCTTTTTATTTTATTATTCAAGGCATTACGGCAACAATTGATTTTTTTAGATTAGGTTATTCAAATGGTGCTTCTGATAACGCAACTGGTGTAGCGGCAGCCATCGAAACTGCTCAAAATCTCTGGAATAATAACCTACAAAATCTTGACGTTGAGCTAGTCATAACGGGAGCAGAAGAAGTTGGTATGATTGGAGCAAGAGCATATATGAAAGCTCATTATCAGGAATTTACGAAAGAAACTTATCTAATAAACTTCGATACACTTGGAAGTGGAGATTTGAAAATTATCACACAAACAGGGAGCTGGTCAACAATTGTTTATGATAATGAATTGGTAAAAACAGCCAAAGAGGCTGCGACAAAAATTGCTTCGTTGAAAGAAGTAAAAACAGGAGCTTGGCATACGGCAGATTTCGATTCGGTTTGGTTTCAGCGGGCAGGAATTCAATCAGTTACGTTGGCGGCACTTGATAAAAACGGGCGAATGCCCAATATTCATCGCCCATCCGATATTTTAGCCAATGTTGATTTAAAACCCATGGAAAAAGCCATAATTTTAGCAGAAGCTATCGGAATACAACTAAACGCAAGCAATAATGACTCGTAACGAAACCACCTTTTATTTTGTATTGGGCATCATCAATATTTCATCGAGCATGCTGAACATTGAGTGGCTCAATTATGTATCAAAACCGCTTTTGATGATTTCTTTATTTTTTTTCTATTTTAAGATAGTAAAACAAAATATTGGCACATCCGATAAAATAATGTTGGTTTCGTTGATTTTTTCTTGTTTGGGAGATACTTTCTTGATGTTTCAAGGTAAAAATCCACAGTTTTTTCTTCTTGGCTTGGGTTCTTTTTTAGTGGCACAAGTAGCTTATTCAGGAATATTTAAGCCATCAGGAACTACAAATTATAACAAACGGTTTCCTTTTATAATCTACGGTTTTCTATTCGTTTTGATTCTAACTAATAAGATACCCAAAGGCTTTATGATACCCATCTCTGCATACGCACCAGCCATTATGTGGATGGGAATTACTGCCGCCGAACGCCAAACCAATATAAAAAGTTATAGTTTTGTGTTAATTGGAGCAATTTTATTCATCATTTCTGATTCATTGATTGCCATTAATAAATTTGCGTTTTCTATTCCGCTTTCGGATCTTTGGGTGATGTCAACTTACATTGCAGCTCAATATTTGATTGTGCAGGGAGTACTTTTGGAAAGAAATAAATAGTTTGCAAAATCAGATTAGGACTTTAGTCGTATAAAAAGCATTAAAAAAAACCTATGATATAATAGAATCCCAATTTATTGGGATGAAACGTAAAGCATTGCATCAATCATTATACTTCAGAAAACTCCAAAACTTTCGATTTTTCAGATACTCAAAATCTTCTTCGTTAGCGTAAGCCTCTCTTTCAAAACTTATTTGTCGATACGCTAGCCAAAAACTACGATAACACAAATAATGAAACAACCATTCGCCAATGTACCAAATATAAAAAGGCAAAATCAAAAGTTCAAGTTGCTGGCGGATATGGATTTTCTCATGGTTAATCAGAATCTTGCTTGGCTTTTTTGAGCGTACAATTATAAAAGGAAACAATGTAATTCCTTGTATTTTCTTTAATGGCACACCCTTTATTAATATCATTTTATCAGGACGTGGTCGCCCTTGACTTTAGGTTTCGAGAGTTAGGAGTTAGGTAATATAATATCATTGCCTAACTCCTAAAACCTTATTTCTTAGTAAAAATATCTTTAATCGGACTGCCAACACAGCCATTTGGCTCTAAAATATTTAATAAAGCTGCTAAAGTTGCTGCAATATCAGAAATATAAGTTGGTTCTACTGTTTCACCTTGTGGAATTTTCCAACCATACCAAACTAGCGGCACATGGCGGTCATATTGCCACATTGATCCGTGCGTTGTTCCTTTTTTAGAGCCACTGTACCAAGCTGGTTCAAACAAAATCAAGATATCACCGCTACGTTTTGGATTGTACATATTTTCGATAAGTGGCTTATAAAAAGGCGGAATTGTTGCCGAATTGATATCATGTAAGTTCACCACCTGATAAACTGAAGAACCCAAAGTCAACATTTTTTGCTTTACTAAATCATAAACTTGATTCATTGTCACGTTTTTCTTTGCCATCAAATCATGATCAAGATACAACTGATAATTATCTTGTGCTTTTATCCATTTCCCCTCGCCAAATTTTTCAATCATTTGACCATTCAAATAATTGATTTCTTTAAACAACTCAATATTTCCCGCTGGAATTTTATGTTTTTTCAGATAACCAGAAATATCAGCTACACCATGGTCAGCAGTCAAGAAAACTAAATAATTTCCTTTTCCCAAAGATTCATCCAATTTATTCAAAACCTCTGCAATATCACGGTCTAAACGCAGATACGTATCTTCAACTTCAATTGAGTGCGTACCTGTTGCATGTCCCACATAATCTGGTGTCGAGAAACTTACACACAAGAAATCAGTTTCTTTTCCTTGTCCCATTTTCTCGTTTTGAAGTGCAGCCAAGGTGATTTCTTTTGTAATTTTATTTCCATAAGGCGAAGTCAATAATGCTCCATAATTAGCAATTGTATGTGGGAAAACAGGTAATTTTTCACCCGACAAAGCATTTTCATATTCTTGATTATCGGCTTCACTTTCAGTATATTGTTCGATTGGCAAAAGCGTTTCCCATTTCTTAGCCATCAATTTATCGGGCATTTTTTGAGCATTAAAATCTTTCATCCATTGCGGTAAATCATTCATATAATACGTACTTGTAATCCAATTACCAGACTTGGCATCGAACCAATAAGCGGCATCCGCCGAATGCCCTGCTGGCAAAATTCCACCTCTATCCTTGACCGCAATTCCGATTACTTTTGAACGAAACTCCGATGCAATCTTTAATTGGTCAGTAATTGTGGTCGTGTGCATATTTACGGGTGAGCGTTTGCCTTCTACACCAGCTTCGCCCGCACCAACGGCACGCACGGTTGTATCTTCAGCTACATATACGCTTTTATTAGTTAATGGGTCATACCAATCATTGCCAATAATACCATTTATAGCAGGAACAGAACCCGTATAAACCGCCGCATGGCCAGGCCCAGTAACTGTAGCTGCATAATGATATTGATTATTTTTGCAGTTAAAACCTTCATTCATCAATCGCTTAAAGCCACCTTCAGTATATTTATCGTAGTAGCGATAGAGATAATCGTATCGCATTTGGTCAACCATAATACCCAAAACTAATTTGGGTTTCGAGGGTGTTGGAGTAGGTTTTGTCTTTTTTTGAGCCGAAATAGATAAGCTTATCAGTAAAAAAAGAAGGGTTAGGTGTTTCATTATTAGTCTGTTAAATTTTGATGTATGACGTTTCTGTCGTAGTTAATTAAAAATCAAAAATAGTTATCTTCTTTCAGAAACTACATTCTATATCTTTAAATATTTGTAAAATTAAATACTTAAACTAAAAAAAAGCACTTAGCTAGCATTTTTGATTTCCGACCTTTCCTTCGTACATTTGTAAACTTATGGAAGATTTTTTTACTGAGTCAAAAGAAAAGTTAGCGTTATTTAACGAATTCTTAAGTTCCCCTAAGCAAATCGTTATTACTACTCATCAAAACCCTGATGCCGATGCACTCGGTTCATCATTAGGGTTATCTGCATATTTAAAGAAAAAAGGCCACTTCACAACTGTTATTACGCCAACTGACTATCCTGATTTTTTGAGATGGATGTCTGGTGAAAGCGAAGTAATAAATTTTGAAAATGAGCAACATACTTTGGCAAAAGAACTCATTGCAAACGCCGATATGATTTTCTGTCTCGACTTTTCAGCCTTGAATCGTATCAAAGGTATGGAAGAGTTTGTGAAACAATCCTCGGCAAAGAAAGTATTAATTGATCATCATCAGCAACCAGAAAAGTTTGCTGATTTTGTATTTTGGAATGACCGTGCCGCCGCAACTTGCGAGTTAATTTATGAATTAATCGAAAAATTGGGCGACAATAATCTGATTGATATTCCTACGGCCGAATGCCTTTACGCAGGTTTAGTTACTGATACAGGTTCATTCAGGTTTGATAGCACAAGCGAAGAAGTACACAGAATTGCGGGAGAATTAATCTCAATTGGTATTCATCCAAACAGTATTCACAGAAAGATTTTTGATAGCAATACTATCGACCGTTTGAAATTTATAGGGTTTGTTTTGGGAGAAAAACTCACATATCTTCCCGAGTATAATGTGGTTTATATGGCCATATCGAAGGAAGAATTAAGCAGATTTAGCTCAAAAAATGGCGATACCGAAGGCGTAGTTAATTACGGCCTTTCGATTAAGGGTGTGGTAATGGCTGCTATTTTCACCGAAAAAGAAGATATGATTCGAGTTTCGCTTCGTTCGGTAGATGATTTTTCAGTAAGCGAGTTTTCAAGAAATCACTTTAACGGTGGTGGACACAAAAATGCCGCCGGAGGACGTTCAAACGATTCATTAGAAAAAACCGTTGAAAAATTTCTCTCTTTATTACCAAAATATAAAGAAGAATTATCTAAAATTTAAAATACTTATAATCAACATATTATCCATAAATCAAAATAGTAAATTCTAATTAATACATAATTTTCAATGACAAATTTTTTAAAAACAACATTGAGCCTTGCAGCGGCTACAGGTTTGCTTATTTCTTGTAACCAATTTAAGGTTACTCAAGACCCAGATGGTTCAAAGTACCAAATCCATGAGCAAGGTAAAGGTAAGAAAATCAAAATTGGCGATATTTTAACATTTGATTTGGTTATCAAAGCGGTAAATGACTCGACTTTTGAGGATACTTACAAACGTAATCAACCAATTACGATGGTAGCTCAACAAGGTACTTACAAAGGCTCTTTTGAAAATGCCTTGACGCACTTAACTGAAGGCGACAGTGCAACGGTTTTAATTAATGCCGACTCACTTTTTGCACGTATGAGTCAACCATTACCAAAAGGTATCACTAAAGGTTCTGACTTGAGATTTATCGTGAAAATCAAATCAACTCAAACTCGTGAAGATTTTCAAAAAGCACAAGATGCTAAGAAAAACAACGAAGCTAAATTGATGGAAGATTATGCGAAGAAAAACTTCCCAACAGCTACAAAAACAGCATCTGGAATGTATTTCGTCGTGATTAAAGCAGGTACTGGAGATTTAATAAAAGCTGGTCAAACAGTTACGGTTGATTATACAGGAAAATTAATGGATGGTAAAGAGTTTGATAGCTCAGTTGGTAAGCCTGGCCCTAAATTCCAAGTAACGGTTGGTCAAGGTGCTGTTATTCCAGGTTGGGAACAAGCACTGGCAACGATGAAAAAAGGCGAAAAAGCTATTTTTTACATTCCATCAAACTTAGCTTATGGAGAGCAAGGTGGAGGTCCAATCCCGCCTTTTAGTTCACTAATTTTTGAAATGGAAGTTTTAGACGTAAAATAATACCTCTACGAGCTGGTCGATGACTGGCTCGTAACAAATTCAAATATATCAATAATTGAGATGAAGAAAATTGCGTTTTTGTTAGTTTTAGTAAGTTTAATTACTATAAGCTCGTGTGGTAAATTTTTAGAAAATGACATCGACGCTATTAATCAAAAGAATACACAGGAGATAGCCGATTACATCAGTCAGAAAAAGCTACAAATGCTTAGTACCACTTCTGGAATGAAATACGCTATTGACCGAGTTTCTTTAGGAAGGGTTGCTACAATTGGCGATGAAATTACTTTTCATTTTACATTATCTTTACTGAATGGTATTAAAGTAGATAGTACATCAAGAATCACTAATGCTCCTGCCAAAATCACACTTGGTGCATCAAATATTATTCCTGGATTTTTAGAAGCTCTATCAATTTTGAAAGAAGGTGAACGAGGAACATTCATTATACCCTCAATTTTAGGATTTGGTTCGCAATCAAGTGCAACTATTCCTTCCAATTCTAACTTAAGATTAGATTTAGAAATCATTAAACTTCGCTCGGAAGACCAAATCATTGATGAATACGTAAAAGCAACCAAGCTAACTCTTACTGAAAAGACCTCAACTGGCTTACGTTTTTTACGTACGCTTGAAGCTCCGAGTGGCACTCAACTTAAAGCTGGACTTTTAGCAACGGTTAAGTACACAGGTTTTTTAGCCGCAACAGGTAAACAATTTGATACCGGGCAATTAGGTGTAGCTTTAGGCGATGGAGCAGTAGTAAAAGGCTTTGAAGAAGGACTTTTAAAAATGAAAGTTGGCGAAAAAGCAACACTTGTATTTCCATCAAGTCTCGGATATGGCATAAAAGGTAGTAGTACATCAATTCCGCCGTATGCTCCACTTATCTTCACAGTTGAAATAATAAGTGCGAAGTAAATAACCTCATAAATAGAATAACATTCAAAACCTCTGAACTTTTCGGAGGTTTTGGCGTTTTTAATGGATAACCTTTCTTTTAACAAATGCCTAAATTACCTAAAGAACTTGAAAAGGCAGTTTTGAGCCTGCCACAAAAAGAAAAAGATAAGTTAATGATAAGACTTATCGGCAAAAATGAATTATTGATTAACCAACTAAATTTTCTGTTGCTCGAGGATGAATCAGACTTACCATATAAACGTGCAGAAATAAAAAATCAAATTCTAAAAGTCTCAAAGATGCATCATAACACCGTAGGGTGGATGATGATGGATATGCGAGAATTAAATGGGCGTGTTACGAATCATGTAAAAATAACGAAAGATAAGTATGGCGAAGTTGAACTAACACTCTTTCTGCTCAATACATTCTTTGACAATCAATTGCCAAATTTGGAGCAATACAGCAGCAAAACAGACACGATTTCGCTCTATATTGCCAAAAGAACAGAGTTTTTGATGAAAAAATTACCAAAACTCCACGAAGATTATTACGTTGAGTTTGAACAAGACGTAAATAAATTACTCGAAAGAGTACATAAATATTGCCCTGCTTACTATGCTCGACAAATGCAGCTTGCCAAAAGCTGGGAATATTAAAAAAGTTTCCTTTTTGGAGCAACTTTCTCTGAATTTAAAGAAAAACTCAAGTTAAAATCGTTACTACTTCTCAGATGCTGAGGAACTCATAATAATGAACCTATAAAGACGAACTCATAATGAGGGGATTAATAAACTTTTAGGTATTATAAAATGCTTTCCTTTTTGGTTTTTAGTTTTTTCTAATTCATTTCTCAGATAATAGGCTGGAAAAAAACCACGATACCGACAAACATATTTTGTTTTTGGGTCGAGAAATACCAAAGTCGGATAAACATCAACCGCAAATCGGTCGGCAATGGCCATTCCATCAAATGAATCAATATCTACTTTATAAATCATATAGTTCGCGTTCATATAAGATACTAAATTTGAATTGGTAAACGTTTCGTTTTCAAGTTTTTTACATGGGTCGCACCAAATTGCCCAAAAATCAAGCACGATTGGTTTCTTTAATTTTTTGGCTTCTCTCAAAAAATCGTCATAGCTTCCCGTATAAAAATTGACTTGGCTTTGCGAAACCTCGGCAATGTTAATGAAAGATGCGAACAAGACAAACGTAATCCCCAACAAGAACATTAGTTTAATCCTCATAGCGTAAAATATTGAAGTTAAAAAATAAACATGGGCCTTAGTTTTCTGAAAACTTAGCGAAAGGCTACATGTGTTAAAGAATCAAATATTACGCCATTTTTAATTATATCGTCTAATAATTTTGATGATAAACTAAAAAACGGTAGATTTCACAAAGAACTATTCTTTTTTTTTAAAATTTATACTTTTCAATACTTAACACCAAAAGATTTTAAGATCTTGAGCTTCCTGATGGTTAATTATTATCTTTTTGGTGTTTGATAATAGCAGTATTTGTACGTGGGAGGACATTTTGAGCTAATGAAAGCCCATAGTTCAGCATCACTGCCGACAGTGTCAAAAAGAAATTCTTCATCATTTTATTTATTTTTTTGTGGTTATAAAAGTAAACTACCCATATATTAGATTCACCTCTTTAGGTTCGATTCTAAAAGAATATACGTTTCTATCTTGCACCATAGCGACTATTAATACAGCAATTTTAAACATAGTAAATCCATTTCATCGATTCAAACTCTTCACAACTATGCAATTAACACAAATGGATTAGATTTTTTACAAGCTTTTTACAATCACAGAGTAATAAAAAACAAATCTACTTTTCAGCAATTTTGTATAAATTTCATCTATTTTGATCCATTGTGTAAAGAGGCTCTTCATGGACTACATTAATATAGAAAGACAATCTATGTCTAAACAAGTTGAAAATAATAAAACTTATAATCTAAAAATTAAAAGATATTAGGTGCATTTATCAATTTTTTTAATATTTTGCTCTAAATTGGTAGTTGTTGTTTAAACATATTTTTTAATGAAAATTTCTATCATTGGCTCTGGAAATGTTGGCTGGCATCTGGGCATTGCGTTCGAAAATCATCATCATCCTGTTTGTGAGGTTTTTAGCAGAGATATTGCAAAAGCCGAAAAACTGAGCGAAATGCTATATAAAGCAGAAGCAAAAATAGATCTCGATTTTTCGGAGAGTGAATCCGAGCTATTTATTCTTTCTGTTACGGATGATGCAATTAAAGATGTTTGTTCAAAATTACTTCTACCCGAAAATGCGATTTTGGCTCATACTTCAGGCAGTAAATCGTTGGAAGATTTGCAGAAACTAATGCTTATCTACCATGATTTGCCGGTAAAATGTGCTGTTTTTTATCCACTGATGACATTTTCGATTAATAAATCTCTTGATTTAAGAAATGTTCCGTTTTGTATAGAAGCGATTGACGACGAAACTGAGCAGATTTTGGTTGATATTGCCCAAGAAATGAGCGATACGGTATATTTATTGAATTCGGAAGAGCGTAAAGTTCTTCATGTAGCAGCGGTTTTTGCTTGTAATTTCACAAATCATTTATTGGCCTTATCGAAAAGTATTATTGATAATGAAAATCTTGAATTCGACTTGTTGAAACCAATCATTTCGGAAACTTTTAAGAAAGCTTTAAAGGCAGAACACCCTGCCGATGTACAAACTGGCCCTGCTATTCGGAATGATAAAACCATCATTAATCGTCATCTTGATTATCTGAAAGATGATGCCCGACTATTGGAAATTTATGAGGTTTTGACGGAGAGTATTCAGCGTATTTAAACCTATTTAAACCTATAAGGTTGCGAACCGTCGCACCGTTTTAAAACCTTATAGGTTTAGAAATATGGATTGTTTTGTATAATTTTGAAATTATACAAAACAACTCCCGCAAGATGCCAAGTAACAAATTCTTCACTAATCGAGACGACAACACGCTTCTAAATAAGTTTGAAGGCACTTTTAAATCAAATCCAGAGATACAGTTTTTTGATGCACTTGTTGGCTATTTCCGTGCTTCGGGTTATTTTAGTGTGCGTCCACATCTCATAAATATTCCTACGGGCGGCGTTCCGCATATCAGAATTTTGGTAGGAATAAATGTAGATAATCTCTTGAAAAATGCTCAAGAGGCTGGTTTGGAATTCTTTAAAAATCATGATAAAACCAAAGAAGAATTTTTGAATGATATTATTGCCGATATTCAAGACGCAAAATATAATAAACGAACGGAAGATGGAATCTTAGAATTTATTCAAGATATTGTTTCTAAAAAAATCATCATCAAAGCACATCCTGACAAAAAAATCCATGTTAAAGTTTATATTTTTTACCGAAACATTGAAGATAAATACGATAAACAAATTTCGGTGATTACGGGGTCTTCCAATTTGACTGATGCAGGTCTGGGAACGGGCAGTCAGTTCAATTATGAGTTTAATGTTGAATTAGACAATTATGACGAGGTGAAATTTGCTCACGATGAGTTTGAATTACTTTGGTCGGAATCAGTTAATATTTTACCAGTTGATGTGCAAGACCTGACAAAAAAACCTACCTCCAAGCTATTACGCCTTTTGAGCTATATATCAAGATGTTGATTGAATACTTTGGTAATCGTGTTGAGTATGACCCTTATAATATCGAACTCCTTTCACCACCCAAATTTATTCGGCTCAAATACCAAACCGATGCTGCCAATCAAGGTTATGCGATGATGATGAAACACAATGGTTTCATATTAGCAGATGTGGTGGGTTTGGGCAAAACCATTGTGGCGGCTACGATTATCAAGAAATTTATCTACGAAAATGGCACACAAACCAAGATTTTAATTGTTTGTCCGCCTGCTATTGAGGAGGCATGGAAAAGGGCTGCCTCCGATTTTCAGATTGATAATCATCTACGATTTATCACTACTGGTAGTTTGGGCAAGGTTTTAGACGGTAATAATTATGATTTTCCCGATGCTGAATATTTTGACTTGGTGGTAGTTGATGAGTCGCATAAATTCCGAAACTATGATACAGGAATGTACGTTGAACTACACGAAATTTGTAATCGTCCCCGAAAAAATGTGGGTTTAGATGGTGATTCCAGAAAAAAAGTAATCTTGGTGTCGGCCACGCCCATGAATAACCGCCCTGAAGACATTGAAAATCAATTATATCTCTTTCAAGACAAGCGAAATTCCACACTCGAAACGGTCAGAAATATTCAGGATTATTTTAAACAAATAAATAAAGAATACAAAGAGCTGGCAAGCGAAGAAACACTAAATATTGAAAAACTAAAAACGCTTTTCAATAAACTTCGCAATGATATTATTGAGCCGTTGGTTATTCGCAGAAACCGAACCGACCTCGAAACGGATGAATACAAAGCCGACTTAAAAGCACAAGGCATTACGTTCCCGATTTTGAAAGACCCCACGGAATTGTACTATTTTTTAGATGAAAAATTAGCTATACTTTTTGCCGATACCATTGATATTATTGCAGGTGTAGAGCCAAGCGATAAGAAAAAGAAATTGCCCCAAGCACTTGGCTATTATCGCTACGGAGCTATCAAATATTTGCTCAATGCCGAAGACAAAAAAACCTACGGCAACGTTGAATCTATCTCCGACCGATTGGCTCATATCATGCGATTATTGATGGTCAAACGCCTTAAAAGTAGCTTCATTGCCTTCAAAGAATCGCTTATTCGCTTGCAAAAGGCTTGTCAAAACATGATTGATATGTTTGCCAATGACCGTGTTTTTATTGCACCCGACCTTGATATAAATAAATTATTGGCTGATGGTTTTTCGGAAGATGAAATTCAAACAAAAATTGAAGCAAAGGGCGGCAATAACCGTGAATTCAAGGCGGAAGCCTTCGATAAGCAATTTATTGAATTATTGAAAGAAGATAAAGTCAAAATTGATGCCTTGCTGGCTCGCTGGAAAGTAGTAACCAACGACCCAAAATTGGAAGCGTTTACACAAAGACTATCAGATACTTTTTTTCAGGAAAACAAAAACCATGAAGGCAAATTAGTCATTTTTAGTGAAGCCAAAGATACCGCCGACCAACTCACCAAAGTAATGCAAGCAAAAGGCTATAAAGTGCTGGCAGTCAGTGCCAAAAACCGAAAAGAAGTGGGTGCTGATATTCGTTTGAACTTTGATGCCAATGTAGATGAAAAAGAATGGAAACATGATTTTGATGTAATAATCACGACCGAAGTTTTGGCGGAGGGCGTAAACTTGCACCGAAGCAATGTAATTATCAACTATGACGTACCTTGGAATAGTACAAGATTGATGCAACGCATCGGGCGAGTAAATCGCATTGGTTCGAGGGCAAAACAAATCTATGTCTATAATTATTATCCTTCTGCCGAAGGCGATGTGCAAATACGATTGGTCAATAATGCCCTCCGAAAACTCCAAGCTTTTCATACTGCTTTTGGCGAAGACAACCGAATTTTTTCGGCATTGGAGGAGGTGGGCGATGGCAAACTGCATGGGGCTAAACTCAAACAAGAACAAAGCGAAGTACTGAAATATTTGATTGAATTGCGTGAGTTTAAAAAGAAAAACGAAAAATGGTTTAGTGCCATCAAGCAAGTGCCAAATAAGGCGAGGGTTAGGCGAGAGCATGAAAACATCAATCCATTAATGATACCTGTGCCAAATCAAATTCCGTTGAATTTACCCGATAGCTCGCTCTGCTACCTTAAAGCCGACAACCACCCAGGCGTGTTTTGTTTTGTGAGCGATGCCAACAATGTGCAAGAGCTTAGTTTTTTAGATGCTGCCAAGTTATTTAAAGCAGAAATTGAAGAAAAAGCCCTCAAAACCCTTTCTGACAAGCATTTTGGGCAAGTAGAAACCGCTTATCAGTTTTTTAAATCTGATGTAATACAGCAAAACATCAGCAATAATATCAATCGAAAAGACCTTAGTCCTGCCGAAAATAAGGCGATTACCAACCTTTCGCATTTGATAAAACACGCTCCTACGCCTCAGAAAAAAGAATTGCTCAAAATAGTGCTGAATAAAATTAAGGCAGGTGGATTTCCGAATAAGGGTTTGGCCAAAGAAATTAATGATTTTTGGACAAGGGAATCTAAACTTTTTACCCAAAATTTAGAGCAATTTTACGACAAACTATTTATCGAACTACTCGACCGTTATAATTTCTCGAATACCGAAAGCCCCGTAGAAAAACCAAAACAAAGCATCAAAAACCCTAAAATAGTGCTTACTTTAAACTTATAATATCACTAATCCAAACCTTATACACCACTCCAAACCTTATAGGTTGCGAAGCGTCGCACCGTTTCAAACCTATAAGGTTTAAATCATCGAAAAACAATGGCTGGCAAAATCTTACTTCAACAAGCATTACAAAAACCTTACGAACGCCGTGTATTTATTACGAAAATTTTACAGCCTGTTTTTCAAAACAAACTGCAAATATCCACATCGCCCATCAATGAAACGCCCAACCTTTCGCAAACCGAAACCAGCCTTATTAAGCAAGTGCTACGCTACGGAAGCATTGCCCTTGATGATGATACTGACATTATTTGCTACGAAATAACGCTGCACGATGCCGTGCGATTGGAGCAAAACCGAATTTCGATTCAGCAATATGTGCGTAAATTGATGGTGGCTGGCGATGTAATGTTGATTAATTTTGTGCAACAAAAAATCCCTACTTCTTGGCGTTTGAGCCTTGTGGCGAGCGATACAAAAGTAAGCCATACGGGCGAAATCAAGGCCACAAAAACCAATGCCAAACGTTATACATATCTACTCGGACAAGCCGAAACTTGTCTGACGGCTGCCTCGCAATTGGCAATTTTAGAAAGTAAGTCGAATATCGAACGCAAAGATTTGATTGAGGCTTTCGCTGTGGAGAAGGTCAGCAAGCCCTTTTTTGATGAATATATCAAGATTCACTACAAACGATTCAATGACTATTTGATGGCATCCAATTTTAAGGCTGCAGTTTTTAATGGTGATGAAAAAGCGATGCGTGATTTTGTCAAAAAACTATTGGGGCGTATCATTTTCTTGTACTTTATTCAGAAAAAAGGCTGGTTGGGTGCGAAGGAAGGCTTCGCTTCAAGCGAAGCCTTCCTTAAAGGTGATAGTAATTTTATAATGAACCTTTTTACTTTATCGGGCGGCAACGAAACATTTTACCCGCTTTGGTTGTCCGAATTGTTTTTTAATGCCCTCAATGCTCCTCGCCCCAATGACGCTTTC
This sequence comes from Emticicia agri, assembly GCA_945860265.1. Taxonomy (GTDB): domain Bacteria; phylum Bacteroidota; class Bacteroidia; order Cytophagales; family Spirosomataceae; genus Emticicia; species Emticicia agri_A. The sequence goes on from CAMAQF010000003.1 coordinate 19,452, forward strand.
GTAATGCCCGACAAAACGGTGGTAAGTATTCCGTTTTTGAATGGCGGACTTTTTGAAAAAGACATGCACGACGAGCATTTTCTGACTTTTCCACCCCAGTTTTTTCATAATACCGATAATTCTGAGAGTGACAAAGAACGTGGCTTTCTCGATTTTTTGAACGCCTATAATTTTACGGTTTATGAAAATAGCCCCGACGACCACACCGTGGCGGTTGACCCCGAAATGTTGGGACATATTTTTGAAAATCTCCTCGAAGACAATAAAGACAAAGGGGCGTTTTATACGCCCAAAGGAATTGTGCATTATATGTGCCAAGAGAGATTGATTGAATATTGTCTGAACTATGATTTTTCTGATTCTGGGATTACTATGATTGAAGAAGAAAAAAGAGCGTTTATTTCCCACTTTATTAAGAAAAATGAAATAGATGTTGACCTACTCAAAAAATCAAGCAAATCATACGAATCCTATAAATCATGGTTCAGACAATTGAATGCCGCCTTAGAAACTGTGCGTATCTGTGACCCCGCCATTGGTTCGGGGGCGTTTCCGATGGGGCTGCTGCACGAGATTTTTAATGCCAAAATCTTGTTGCACCAAACCATTGAGGGCGTGCCGCCTACGCCAAAGCAACGAGTAGAGATGAAACTCCACATTATCCAAAACTCAATTTATGGCGTGGATATTGAGCGTGGAGCGGTGGATATTGCCCGATTACGCTTTTGGCTCAGCCTTATCGTGGACGAACAAACGCCCAAGGCACTGCCAAACCTCGATTATAAAATTGTGGTGGGCAATAGCCTCGTGAGCAAGTTTGAAGATGAAGTAATTAGCATTGATTGGGACAAGAAAGTGAGTGCGGGCAAGGCAAATGATTTTGTGCAGCATATACAACGCTTGCTAAAAGAAGTAGCCGACAAGCAAAAGCAATATTTTGATGCCGAAGTGAGCAAAAAACAAGCATTAACCAGCAAAATACGGGCATTGAAGCTCGAATTGCTCATTAATCAGTTTAGCTTCAATAAAGATAAATACATGAATACTACGCCCCAATTGGGTGCGATGTTTCCGACTGCCAGAGAAATAAAAGCCAATACCGAACGCCTACTGACGATTGCCAACTTTGATAACCAAATAAAAAAACTACAAACCCTAAAACAACACCCCGAAAAACCTTTCTTGCATTTCGACTGGAAACTCGACTTCCCCGAAGTGCTAAACCCCCACCTCGTTGCCGAAAATGGTGGATTTGATATTGTTATTGGAAATCCGCCGTATGTGAGGCAGGAGGCATTGGGACAAGAAAATAAAAATATATTTGCAAAAGATTATCCAGATGTATTTAATAGCACAGCAGACCTTTATGTTTATTTCTATTCTCTTGCATTAAAAATCAATAAAAATAATGGAACTATTGGATATATCACTCCAAATAAATGGATGGAAAGAAGTTATGGACAAGAGCTCAGAAATAGGCTAAAACCTTTGAATATCAATCAAATAGTAAATTATGGTGAATTGAAAGTCTTTCAAGAGGCGGCAACAGAACCAATGATTATTATATTGAATAATAGAATTTCTGATGAATTTATAAAATATGCAATGTTAAAATCTCAAATTGAAATTGCCGATACTGCTAATTATCCTTTCATCAATTATGAAAAAAATATTTTGAAAACTGAAATTTGGAGATTTACAAATCCTTTAACAACTTCAATTTTAACAAAATTTTATAAAAACGCCATTACCCTCAATGAATACACAAATGGTGGCGTTTATAGAGGACTTTTGACTGGTTTAAATAAGGTTTTTATTATTTCAAAACAAATAAGAGATAATATTGTAGAAAAAGACCCCAATTCTAATGAAATCATTAAACCAATGGTAGAAGGACAAGATTTCAATAAATATGAAATTATTTTTAAAGAAAGGTTTATGGTAGCTACTGGATATGATATTGACGTTCCTCAAAAATATCCTGCTGTTTATGAATATCTTTTACAATTTGAACTAGAACTCAAAAAGAGAGATGATAAAGGCAAAAACTGGTGGAATTTACGAGCTTGTGTTTATTATAATGAGTTTGAAAAAAATAAAATCATTTATTACCATACTGCCAAAAATCATAATTTCTATTTTGATACAGAAGGGTACTACATAAGTGCAAATTGCTATATAATTGCTAGTGCTGATAGATATTTACAAACATTATTAAATTCAAAAGTTTTTGGGTTTGTAAAAAAATATTTATTTCCTGCTTTTGGTGATGCAGAAAATGGTGGACGTGTTCGTTTAGATGCAAACAAAATGATTAACCTCCCCATTCCCCAAATCCCCACCGAACAGCAAAAGCCCTTTGAAAAGCTTGTCGATGAGATACTTACAGCAAAAAAGGCGGGCAAAAACACAGAGGGTTTGGAAGGTGAAATTGATAAGTTGGTTTATAAATTATATGAGCTTACGGCGGCGGAGATTGAAGTGGTGGAGTGGCGGTGAATACTCCAAACCAAACCTATAAGGTTTTCGAAAACCTTATAGGTTTAAAAATCGTATTAAAAAACAAATTAATCAGTTCAAAAAAAATGAAAGGCTTAGATAATTTCGAGGCAAATAACTTCTATCATATTGTAAATCATGCGGTTGGCAACGAAAATCTCTTTCGTACTGCCGATAATTACCGCTATTTTTTGGAGCGATATAGCCATCATATTCCCTCAGCCCTCGAAACCTTCGCCTATTGCTTAATGCCCAATCATTTTCATTTGCTTGTCAGGGTTCGGTCTATCGAAGAGTTGAGCCAAGACCCTAAGTTTAAGGGCGATGTACATAAATATGTTATGCAAAAAATCAGTAATCTGCTCAATGGCTACGCCAAAGCCTATAATATTCGTTTCGACCGAAAAGGGGCTTTATTTATAGACTATACTAAGCGTTTTTGGGTAGATTCGGATGCTTATTTTACGGCAGCTATCAATTATATCCATCAAAACCCTGTTAATCATGGCTTTGTGAATAATTTAGGCGAGTGGAGTTATTCGTCATACCACTCGTTAATTTCTGAAAAAAGTACGAAGTTGAAACGAGAAGAAGTAATAAGTTGGTTTGGCGATAAAGAAAAATTTGTAGATTTTCATAAACAAAACCAAGCCACGTTGAGTGATGAGTTGGAGTTTTAAAGCGAATTTAAACCTATAAGGTTTGAAAAAACCTTATAGGTTTGAAAAGTTGGTCGATTATATAAGCCCTTCGTTACGGTTTATACAATCTAAATCTTCAAAAGCTACTTTCAAACGAGCAATCATATTTTCTTCACCTTTGCGTAACCATACACGCGGGTCATAATATTTTTTGTTCGGAGAATCTTCGCCTTCTGGATTGCCCAATTGAGTTTGAAGATACCCTTCTTTTTCTTTATAATATTTCAAAATACCTTCCCAAGTTGACCATTGTACGTCAGTGTCGATGTTCATTTTCACTGCACCGTATTTGATGGCCTCTCTGATTTCTTCACGAGAACTACCCGAACCACCGTGGAATACGAAGTTTACCGGCAAGTTACCCGTTCCGAATTTTTCTTGGATAAAATCTTGTGAATTTTTCAAGATAATTGGCGATAATTTCACGTTACCTGGCTTATAAACACCGTGTACATTTCCGAAAGCAGCAGCGATTGTAAAGTTTGGAGAAATTTTGCCCAATTCTTCGTAAGCATAAGCTACTTCCGAAGGTTGTGTATAAAGTTTCGAGCTATCAACGTCTGAGTTGTCAACGCCGTCTTCTTCACCACCTGTTACACCCAGTTCGATTTCGAGCGTCATGCCCATTTTGGCCATTCTCTCCAAATATTTTGCACAGATTTCGATATTTTCTTCCAATGGCTCTTCTGATAAATCAATCATGTGGGAGCTAAACAATGGTTTGCCGTGTTGAGCAAAGAATTTTTCACCTGCATCCAACAAACCGTCTATCCAAGGTAATAATTTTTTTGCACAGTGGTCCGTATGTAATACAACTGGAATACCATACATTTCAGCGATTTGATGCACGTGCATCGCACCCGAAACTGCTCCAGCAATGGCTGCTTCTTGATTTTTGTTTGGTAAACTTTTACCAGCGTAGAAAGAAGCTCCACCATTTGAAAATTGAATAATAACTGGCGAATTTACAGCTTTTGCTGCTTCCATCACACCATTTACAGAGTTAGTTCCAACAACATTTACCGCAGGAAGGGCATAATCATTTTCGTTGGCGTGACGCAACAAAGCATTCAATGCTTCACCTGTAACGACACCTGGTTTAATCAGAGCAGAATAATCTGGAGATTGACTCATGGTAACTTTTTTGAATTTAAAAGAGAATTAATGTAATTATAATGATAGATGAAGCCTAATTGATAAAATATAATGCAAATTAAAGATTTTTCGATAAAATATTGCTGTTTTGACATTAAAATTTAGGAGTTTAAGGACGGCTTCGTTCGGAACGAAGCCGTCCTAATTAAGCCTTTATATTTATTTTCCATCATATAAAGCTTGAATATTTGCTGGAATTTCGGGGTCTTTTAGTGTATTTTTCTTCTTATCAGTCATTCGCCAACGATGTAACCACGAAATACCATTAGTAGTGATAACTCGCTCGGGGCGACTATAAATTTCATCTTGCAGTGCTTCTTTCAAAGTTATAAATGTATAACTTCGCTTTTCCATAATCGCAATGAGTTCGTTGAAATACTCGGTGTTGAGGGCGTTGGCGTGACACAAAAAAATATGTTTTATTGGTCGGCCGGCAACTTCTTGGGTGAGTTTTTCGTAATAAACAAAATAAGCTTCGGTGTGTTTTAGGTATTTTTCGGCAACTTCTTTCATCAAAACTTCATTATTGGCTTTTAGGGCATCCATATAGACTTTGTTGAAAAGCCAATCGTCTGCATCAATCGTGACTGGTGCATTTTGATAGCCTTTTTCGTCCAAAAATGCTTGAAAACCGTATTTTTTTAAACTATCCGAACCAGTATGCAGAAACGGAAATCGAAAATATTTCTCGGTTTGACCATATTTTAGTTTCAGTTTTTCGGTCAAAATCTCACCTTTGAGGGTTTCGGTCTTAAAATCTTCGAGCGATAAATTACTGAATGACGGATGGGAAAAAGTATGATTTCCCAACTGCTGACCATTAGCCAACCAAGCATCAAGCAAAGCAACACGTTCGTCGATTTGCCCTAGCTTGTAAACCTGATTTTCGTTGACAAAACCTACAGTTGTGAGTTTTTGTTGATTAATCTTACTTTGGAGTTTCGTGGTTAACTCTTGGGCGTGTTTTAGCGAAAGTTCCCCCACAAAAGGCAAATCATCAATCGTGATAGCGATTTGTTTTTGGGCTTTGGATAAAAAATTGATAAAAAATAAAACTATAAAAAAACTTCTCATTTTGATTTAAGAAATAGTTGATAAAATTTCACCCCATTTGAGGATTGTTTATTAGGATAAATAAATGATAATATAAATCGACAAATTTGCGAATAGATAAATACCTGTTTATAATCTTATTATATAACTGTTAACTGTCGACTATTGACCGTGGACTACTTAATTAATTGTCTATCTATAATTCTGTCAAGCTATTTCAGATAGGTACAAGTAATAAGCCTCTAATTTAACTAAATGTATCTTATAAATATTTGATATTCTCAAAATGGGCTTTTTCATTTTTTTGTACCCTTTTTGAACCTCAAAAATATCCCAATTGTGCCATCGTGCCAAATACTTTTCCAAGGAATGCCATAATGTTTAAATCCGAGTTTTTCAAGCGTTTTCATCATTGGGTTACTTGCAAATAACTCGCTTGTAGCTAAAATATTTTCCTCTAATTTATTCACAAGTAATAAGCGTGCAATGGAGGTTGAGATTCCGAGGCCTCTAAAAGTTTCACTCACAAAAAAATAACCTAATTCTAAGACAAAAATATCTTTTATAGATGATAATCCAGCTTTCTCAAAAGCAAGACTTTCATTAGGTTTCAAGGCTCCTATTCCAATAAGTTCATCATTCGCAAAACACAATACAATTCTACAACAAGACTGAACTTTGTCAATACTTGGTACGGTAACTTTCCCTTGTCTAGTTAAATGCTGAATAAAAACATGAGCTATCTCGTCTGTGATATTGCTCTTTTCTACTACTTGATATTCAATACTATTTATTTCCATTTATTTTTAATCGTTAAAATAACAAATAATACATAAATGTTTCATTAAATAAACGATTGAATATTAAAGTTTTGTGAATTTTTATAATCAGTATTTCCTACTCAAAAAATAAGTCTTTCCAGAACTTTTAATACGTTTTTTTAACCTTGACTTTTTATAATCATAACAATACTATCACATTGGCTTAACTCTGAATTTACAAGGCAAGCCTACTTTTGCGAACTCAAAAATCATGTATCATTAACCAAAAATTTGATTTACGGTATTCAAGTTTTGTTGAGGCTAACCCAAAATAATCAAACATTATGCAAAGAACTCTATTTAAAGTATTATTGGCTTTTATCATTTCTTTCTCTACTTTTTATAATTCTAATGCTCAAAATAGCACTATTTCTGGTACTGTTACATCTGCAGTGGGTGGATTTATTCCTGGAGTAAATATTCAGTTAAAGGGGACAAATACCGGTACCGTTACAGATAGCAATGGTGCTTTTAAAATTAATGTAAATACTGAGAAGGCGATTCTGGTGGTATCAGTTATTGGCTTTGCAACACAAGAATTAACGGTGGGTAATCGAAGTAAAATTGATTTGATTTTGCAAGAAGAAACTAAAACCTTGAATGAAGTTATTGTAACAGCATTAGGTATCAAGCGTGAAGAAAAATCATTAGGTTTTGCTGCAACTACCATTAATGCTAATGCAGTAATTGATGCAAAATCGAATAACTGGGTGAATACCCTTTCCGGAAAAGTGGCTGGTTTAAATATTCAAGGTGTTGGAGGTGGCCCAATGGGGTCATCAAGAATCACTTTAAGAGGTGAATCTTCACTTAATCTTGAAAATAATCAAGCCTTAATTGTGGTTGACGGAGTACCAATTAGTAGTAAAATTACTGGAACTGGTTATAATTCTCATCTTTCGGCCGATAGCCCAATTGATTATGGTTCAACGGTTTCAGACTTAAATCCTGATGATATTGAAAACGTAACTGTATTGAAAGGACCAGGTGCAACGGCACTTTATGGAAGTCGAGCAGCAGGTGGAGCTTTAGTTATTACTACAAAAACAGGTGCGAGAAAAGACCGAGGAATTGGAATAACCTTTAACACAAACTTTAATATTGAACAAGTAAATCGTTGGCCTGATTATCAATTTGAATATGGCGAAGGACGTACAGATGTATATTATTCGTACTTAAATAGTGCTGATGGAATCAATACAAGTACAACTGCGGCCGCTGGACGTGCATGGGGGCCAAAATTTAATGGTCAATCTTACTTTCAATATAATCCAGACGCCCCAGATGGTAAACCAACCGAAAGAACGCCGTGGGTTGCTCAAAAAGACTATATTTCAGGTTATTTTCAAACGGGAAAAACTTTTTCAAATAGCCTTTCGCTTGAAGGTGGTACAGATAAAGGTTCAGCAAGATTTTCGTTTACTCACCTTAAAAACGAATGGATTGTGCCAAATACAGGCTTTGAACGAATCAATGCTGCTTTATCGGTTAACCAACAATTATCTTCAAAATTAAAGATTACAGGAAAAGCAAATTATACCAACAAGAAAAGCGATAACCTTCCTGCCGCTGGCTATAATAATCAATCGCTCATGTATTTTGTAATCATTGGGCCCGCACCAAATGTGAAACCAGAATGGTATAAACCCTATTGGCAACCAGGTTTAGAGGGTGTACAACAACGCAACCCTTTTAATCCTGGCCCCGATAATCCTTACTTGGATATGTATGAAATGCTCAATAAAATGAACAAGCATGGACTTATCGGAAATATTGCCGCCAACTACCAACTTTCTGACAAGTTTGATTTAATGCTTAGAACAGGTGTAGATATGTCGTACGAATTCCGTTCGCAGCAACGACCTTTCAGCATGACAAAATACCCAAGAGGGATGTTTAGAGAGCAAAATGTTTTTAGTTATGAATCTAATACCGATTTTTTATTAAATTATAAAGATAATTACGGAGAAAAAATTAGCGTTCGAGCATCACTTGGTGGAAATGCAATGAAGCAAACATACGATTTTGCAGGTTTGTATGCCGACCAATTAGCTCAACCAGGTATTTATCAAATCTCAAACAGTTTAGACCAAGCAGTAGCCGACCCACTCAAGACTCGTAAGGCAATCAATAGTGTTTATGCGACAACACAATTTGCTTACGACGAAAAGATTTTTGTGGACTTAACAGGCAGAAACGATTGGTCAAGTACTTTGCCATTTGCCAATAATTCGTTTTTCTATCCTTCTATTAGTTCGAGTTTTTTATTGCATGAATTGTTTAAAATGCCGCAATCAGTTTCGTTTGCAAAGATTCGTGCTTCGTGGGCACAGGTTGGAAACGATACACGTCCATACCAAACTGCTCGTTATTACGACCGAATTTATGGTAATAACTTTACGAACCCTTCAACATTATTTAATGCCAATCTTAAACCCGAAATCACTTCAAGTTATGAGTTTGGTTTAGATGTTCGTTTACTCAAAAACCGTCTTGGGTTAGACCTTGCTGTATATAATAACGATAGTCGTAATCAGATTTTGGCGGTTCCGCTCGACCCAACTTCTGGTTTTTCAAATGCCCTTATCAATGCGGGTTTGATTAATAGTAAAGGTGTTGAAGTGAAATTGAATGGTAAAATTATCAACAATGCCAAATTTAAGTGGAATTCTACGGCAATTTGGTCAAGAAATCGCAGTTATGTGCGTGAATTGGCCGAAGGAATCACCAACCAAACGATTTACGCTCACAACACAAACGTTACCATCGAAGCCCGTGTAGGCGGATTGATGGGCGATATGTATGGTCGTGGTTTCCAACGCTCACCCGATGGTCAGATAGTTTACGGCACAAATGGTTTGCCTGCTCAACTCGACCCAACCACAAAAAAATGGGGCAACGCTTTTGCTGACTGGAAAGCAAGCTGGTCGAATGAATTTACTTATAAGGGTTTAAAATTAAGTGTTTTGTTGGATGGACAAATGGGTGGAAGTATGTACTCTCAAACCAGTCATAAAAATAACACGCTTGGCAAAACCACTGTTACACTCCCAGGCAGAGACGGTGGTTTGATTGGCGATGGTGTCGTAAAACAAGCAGATGGAACATTCTTGCCAAATACAGTGAAAGTAGCGGCAAGTGCATATTATGATAACTATTACCAAATTAGCAATGCCGAAGTTAATATTTTTGATGCATCATTCTTGAAAATCCGTGAAGTACGTTTTGAGTTTAATTTACCTCAAAATCTGCTTAGCAAGGTTGGCATTCGCCAAACGAGCGTGGCAATATTTGGTCGTGATTTATTCAATTTTACAAAATTCCCAGGGTTTGACCCAGAAGGTGGAAATTTGAATAATGGAACACTAACCCCAGGTGTTGAACTCACGCAGTTTCCTTCGGCACGCAGTATGGGAGCAAATTTGACATTTAAGTTTTAATCAAAAAGTATCTCGAAAATGAAAAACAAATTAAAATATATCCTTACGCTTTTTGTCGTGTTGTCTTTTATGACTTCATGCACAAAAAACTTTGAAGAAATCAATATCGACCCTAATCGCCCTGAAAAAGTCAATCCTGGTGTTATTTTAAGTCAATTACAATACCGAATTGTCAATAACTCGGTATCAGCCGCCCGCAATTTTACGCACGAATTGATGCAAGTGGATGCACCACGAGCAAGCACGAGTGGATTAGGATTGCACCGCTATACAGTAAATCCTGGGGCAGGTGTTTGGAGTAATTTTTATCAGAATTTGACTGATATAGAAGATATTTATACAATAGCCGGCCGTTTGAAAGAAAATAATTATAAAGCCATTGCATTGGTTTATAAATGTTGGGCGTATTCTATCTTGACCGATTTGTACGGTGATGTGCCATATTCACAGGCAATCAAAGCAACAGAAGGCAATTTCAAGCCTTCGTTCGATAAACAAAAAGATATTTATACACAGATTTTGAAAGATTTAGAGACAGCAAATGGTCTTTTTGATGATACCAAAATTTTGACTTACGGCGGTGATTTAGTGTATAATACAAGCGTTTTGACGGGTGGTAAAAATATCGGTATTCAACGTTGGAAAAAATTTACGAACTCGCTCAGATTGAGATTATTACTAAGATTATCGAAAAAAGAAGGTGAAATCAACGTAAAAGAGCAAATAACTGCAATTTTAGCAGATGCCGTAAAATACCCAACTTTTACAGTCAATGCCGACGATGCGATTTTCAGATACCCTGGCACTTTCCCTTATTTTAACCCGTATTATAATGCTCGTACTTTGGATTGGAGAGAAGGTACTTATTTCACAGAGTTTTTCTTGAATCAGATGAATGCAAGCACTGACCCACGTCGTGCGATTTGGGCAATTCCAGTTACGGTGGCGGGCGTTCCAACTTTTAGAGGTATTCAAAGTGGTTATCCGACTACCCTTGAATACGTTGTTGGTCAAAATTCAAGTTATACCGATGCACTTAAAACTCTGCCCCAGTTGGGTGTTATGATGCCTTATGCCGAAGTTGAATTTATCAAAGCTGAACTTGCTCTGAAAGGATATACAACAGGAAAAACACCAAAAGCCCATTATGATGCAGGAATTACTGCCTCAATGGTTCAGTGGGGAGCAACAATGCCAGCGACATTTTTAACTCAAAAAAGCATCGCTTATGATGCCACACTTTCTCTTGAAAAACAATTAGAACAAATATTGTTACAAAAGTACTACGCTTATTTCTTTGTAGATTATCAAGCATGGTTTGAAAAGCGTAGAACTGGCTATCCAATTTTGCCTAGAGGAACTGGAATTCCAACCTCAAACAAGTTTCCTAGTCGTGTACCATACCCTACCTATTTACAATCACTTAACCCTGAAGGTTTGGCTGGTGCAGTAAGTTCGATTGGTGCTGATAATAGCGATACAAAAGTTTGGTGGGAAAAATAGAAAATTATAATCCGTTTATTCAAACGCTGGCAAGCTCTTAGTAACTTGTCAGCGTTATCCATTTAAAAATACTTTCAAATGAAACATCTATTCAAATTTGTACTTTTGTTTTCTTCATTGGTGACATTTGGTCAGAATGTTAATACGCAACCGAATACACAAGAAGTTTTATTGCCAAATGGTTGGTCACTGACACCGGCTGGTCGCTCTTTAGAAGTTGGAGATTTGCCATTAAATATAGCCGTTTCTGTATCGGAGAAACTAATGGCTGTTACAAATAACGGTCAAGGAAAACAAACAATCCAACTGATTGATACAAAATCGGAGAAGGTTTTGGATAATATCGAAATCCCAAAGTCTTTTTATGGTTTAAAATTTAGCAAAGACGAAAAAAGCCTTTACGCATCAGGGGGGAACGACAATTGGATTTTAAAATACGCTATCGTCGGAAACAAACTCGTTTTGAATGATAGCTTAATTTTAGGAAAAAAATGGCCAAATAAAATCTCTCCCGTTGGCATTGAAATCGACGACGACCGCCAATTATTATACGTTGTTACGAAAGAAAATAATTCATTTTATATTTTAGATTTAAAGACTAAAGCCATCGTTTTTGAGCAAAATTTAGGTCATGAAGGTTATACTTGTGTGCTTTCGCCCGATAAAAAAATACTTTATATTTCGCTTTGGGGTGGACGAAAAATTGCTCTTTTTGATACTCAAAATCGAACAATAGTAAACACAATTCCCGTTTCGTATAACCCAAATGAGTTGATTTTAAGTAAAAATGGTCAATATTTATACGTAGCCAATGCGGGAGATAATAGTGTTTCGGTGATTGATACGAAAACACAAAAAGTAATCGAAATCTTGGATGCAGGTTTATATCCAAACTCACTAGTTGGTTCGGTTACTAACGGCGTTGCTCTTTCAAAAGATGAAAAAACGCTGTACATTGCCAATGCTGATAATAATTGTTTGGCGGTTTTTGATGTAAGTAACAAAGGAAAAAGTTTTTCTAAAGGCTTTATTCCCGTGGGTTGGTATCCTACCAATGTTCGGGTTGTTGGTAAAAAAATATTTGTGGCAAATGGCAAAGGATTTACTTCTTTTGCGAATCCACAAGGCCCGCAACCAGTCAAAAGAGAAGTTCGCTCAGAATCTCATCTCGGAGAAGATACTCGTGGTCAATACATTGGTAATTTGATGAAAGGAACGTTAAGTATCATTGATACACCCAATGAGAAAGATTTAGAGCTATATTCTAAAAAAGTTTATCAAAATACACCCTACAAAAAAGACAAAGAACTCGTTACGGATGGAGAGCCGAATAATCCGATTCCGATGAAGGTTGGAGATGCTTCGCCAATCAAACACGTATTTTATATATTAAAAGAAAACCGTACTTACGACCAAGTTTTTGGTGATATGAAAGAAGGCAATGGCGATTCTACACTTTGCCTATTTGGTGAAAAATATACACCTAATCAGCATAAATTGGCTAGAGAATACGTATTATTAGATAATTTTTATGTAGATTCCGAAGTAAGTGCCGATGGTCATAACTGGTCGATGGGAGCTCACGCCAATGATTATTTAGAGAAAACTTGGCCAACTGGCTATGGTCGTCGTGGTGGCGTAACCGAAGGAATGGGTCGCCGTCAGATTGCCAATGATAAAGATGGATTTATATGGGATTTTTGTAAACGTCAAGGTGTAAGCTATCGTACTTATGGTGTTTTTGCTGATGATAAAAAAGGAAATATTTCTGCATTAGATAAAGAACACGTTTGCTCTTATTTTACAGGATATTATAACCAAAAAGTAAAAGATACGACCCGAGTTAATCAATGGAAGCGTGATTTTGATTCTTTGTTAGTTGCAAAAGCAGTTCCTGCATTCAACTCTATTAGACTAGGTGCTGACCACACACAAGGAATGGCAGTAGGAAGACCAACACCTTTTGCTTGCGTGGCAGATAATGATTTAGCAGTCGGAATGTTTATTGAACATTTGAGTAAAAGCTCAATTTGGAATCAATCTGCGGTATTTATCCTAGAAGATGATGCTCAAAATGGCCCTGACCACGTTGATGCTCACCGCTCAAATGCTCTTGTTGTGAGTCCATATACCAAACGAAATTTTGTTGACCATACCATGTATTCAACCTCTGGAATGCTCAGAACGATGGAATTAATACTGGGTTTACCTCCAATGACACAATATGATGCCGCGGCAATGCCGATGTTTCGTAGTTTTACAGCAAAACCAGATTTTAAACCTTACCAATCAGTTCCATCATCTATTAATTTGGAAGAGATAAATACAGCATACACACCGTCGGCAAAACGTTCAGAAGGTTTGGAATTTGCTGAAGTTGATAGCAATGACGATAATCTTTTCAACGAAATTTTATGGAAAGGCATCAAAGGTGAATTAGCTCAACTTCCAGCACCCCGACGAAGTGCTTTTGTTAAAGTCGTTAAAGTCGACAATGATTGATTTTGCAATAGATTGCCGAAAACATCCAAACGTTTACAAAATACCAATGTTTTCTATAAAAATTATAGATTATTCTGTCGATAAACATCGAAATCATTAGTATAATTAAAATTCACAAAAAGCCTCTTTTTCAAATCGAAAGAGAGGCTTTTTACTCAATAAGTAGATTAATGCCTAACTATAGAGGTTAAGAAATTTCACGAATTTAATTCATTTTTAGATTTTTTTTAATGCTTTTACAATCATTACCTAATACTAGCTTTACATGGGGTGAGTAGTTTTGTAATTTAAATAACTATATTAATTACCCATGAAAAAAACTGTGCTGTCCATTTTAATTGGATTTCTATTTTGCTTTAATGCTTTTTCGCAAGGAACTGATGCCACAATTGCTGGTGTAGTCAAAGACGAAAAAGGTGAAGGAATTCCAGGAGCTTCGGTGCGTGTCCGCAACGAATCAACTGGTTTTCAGACTGGTACACTTACCAACGTAAATGGTGAGTTTCAATTGCAACAACTTCCGCTCGGCAAACCTTATACAATAACGGTTTCGTTTGTGGGTTATCAGACCCAAAAATTCTCAGATTATGCTCTAAATCAAGGAGATAAACTGAAAATTGATTCAAAACTAATGATTTCAAATACAACTTTATCTGAAGTTGTGGTTTCTGCTAATTCTTTTGTCAATAAAGAAACTGAAAGAGCCGGTGCAGCTATCGCCGTAACAGCTTTACAGATGAAACAACTTCCAATGGAAGGCAGAAACTTTACGGCTTTAACCGCCCTTTCTCCACTGCAAGGCCGAAATGGAAGTTTTAGTGGACAGCGTACTTCATCGACCAACGTAACGATGGATGGAGCAAACGCCCGAAATATGTACACTAACGGAGCAGTTGGCAATGGTCCATACACGATTTCTCAAGAGGCAATTCGTGAATACCAAGTTTCGACCAATAACTATGACGTAACACAAGGTCGCCAAGGTGGTGGTTCAGTAAATGCTGTTACAAAAAGTGGTACGAATACAATGGAAGGTTCAGCGTTTTTCTACCAAAGAGCAAGTAAAGCGAAACTTTTTGGAAATGAATTGTTTCCAATGAATAGTAAATTTAATGCAAACGGAACACCACGAACCACCAATATCAACCAAAAACAATATGGTTTTTCGTTAGGTGGGGCATTAATCAAAGATAAACTACACTATTTTGTGGCTTTAGACCGTCAAAACGAAACAATACCTTTTCAAATCGCTCCAGTTTTTGATGCAACTCAAGAACAAAACTTTGGTATTACTAAAGCCAATTTAGAGAAAGTGATTGAAGTGGCAAGACAAAAATATGGCATGAAAAATACGCCACAATATGGCGACTTTTCGAGACAAACTGAAGCAAATGCCTTGTTTATGCGTTTGGATTGGCAGTTAAACGATAAAAATAAATTAACTTTCCGTAATAACCTTACAACTTGGAATGCTCCAAATTCGGTAAGTGATAATTCAAATGTCAACTTATTAGAATCTTGGATAGGTTTTAAGTCAAGAGAAAACAGTGCTTTGGTTTCTTTGCGTTCGGCTCTAGCACCTGATTTAACCAACGAATTGAAATTTCAATATCAAACCGTTAATCGTAATTATATCGTAAGTTCAGATTTACCTTTAGAAAGCATTCCTCGTGCAATCATTACGGTTCGCTCGGTCATTCCTACTGCAACAAATCCTACTGCATCACAAACTCGAACTGTACAGTTTGGTGGTCAAAGATTTGGTACAGAATACGCCAATGATAAAACACTCCATTTGGCAAATACAACTTATTGGAGAAAAGGCGGTTTAAATTTTAAATTCGGAACGGACAATATGCTTACTTTCTTAGATTCTAAGATTGTAAACGAAATGAATGGTCGCTTCTTCTATGCAAGTTTACAAGATTTCATTGACAATAAAGCAAGCCGCTTTGCTCGTGAAGTACCGTTATCGAATCCTGCTGTTCAGCAATCTTTATTAGATTTTTCAGTATTCGGACAGGTTGATTTTCAGCCATTTAAAAACGTTTCGGCAATGGCAGGTTTGCGTTATGATGCAACGGTTTTCTTTAAACAAGGCGATGCAAACGCAACAACCGAAAACAAATTGGGCATAAAAACAACCAATTCTTTGGCCGATTTTAATAATATCCAACCAAGACTTCAATTAACTTGGGATGTGCAAGGTCGCCAAAAAGATTTAATAAAATTTGGTGGTGGAATTTTCTCGGCACAGCCAGTTTCTTATTTACAGTTGAATAATATTCAAAACAGTGGTACAATTGTAGGTTCGATTGATGTTTCGGGAGCAGCAGTTCCAAAAGCAGATTTTGTTTCGTATCGCAACAACCCAGCGACAACGCCAGGCATAAAGCCAGGTGAAAGCTATATTTCAACTATTAATGCTGTTTCTGATGATTTTCAAGTACCGAGTATTTTCAAATTAAACTTGTCTTATAACCGTTTTTTCAATTCAAGATTTAGAGCGGGTGTGAATTTATTATGGTCGAAAACCATCAACAATTATGTTTATTATGACAGAAATATTGTTGACCAACCATACTTTACGCTTAGCAACGAAGGAAATCGTGGCGTATTTGTACCAGCAAATACTATTCCAGCCAACGGCTC
Organism: Emticicia agri; assembly: GCA_945860265.1. Classification (GTDB taxonomy): domain Bacteria; phylum Bacteroidota; class Bacteroidia; order Cytophagales; family Spirosomataceae; genus Emticicia; species Emticicia agri_A. The sequence continues at coordinate 35,778 of CAMAQF010000003.1, forward strand.
AACTGATTGGACGAAAGGCAGAAAAGCAACTGATGTAGGTAGAGTTTTGGAATTAGAATCTTCGGGTCAATTAGACCAAATGGCGGTAGTTTTTGATGCAAGCATGAGACTCGGAACAGATGGATATTTTACTGTAAGTTATACTAGAAATGATACAAAAGACAATACTTCTTTTGACTGTTGTGTGGCCAATACTTCAACATTTCGTGCTATTGCTGACGACCCAAGAGATAGAACTGTTGCTGCTTCTGATTTCCAGTTTAGCGATAAATTAGTTGTTAGTGCTGCTTCGCCAACTGTGAAAGGTTTCCAGCTCGGTGCTGTTTTTAATGGTGTTGGTGGAACTCGCTACTCGTTTTTGGTTGGTGGAAATAAAAGTATCAATGGTGATTTTGTGTTGACAAATGACTTAGCTTTTGTTTTTGACCCAAATAATTCTACGGTACCCGAAACTGTAAGAAATGGCATCAAAGGTCTTTTGGAAAACCCGGATGTAACACAAAGTGTAAAAGATTATATCACTAAAAGTGCCGGCAAAGTAGCTGAAAGAAATGGTGGTGTAAATCCTTTTTATTATACCTTAGATTTGCGTCTTACAAAAGATATTACACTTTATAAAAATCATAAGTTGGGATTTTCGGCAGATTGTTTTAATTTTATGAATTTGTTGGATAAGGCCAAAGGTGTTTCATATAATCATGGAAATATCAACTTGCTTACTATGAATACTTTCGACCAAGCTACCAAAAACTATACTTATGGTGTAGAGTCAGGGGCTGGCAGAAAACTTTCAACGGCGGGCGGTAATCCTTGGAGAATTCAATTAGGATTAAGATACTCATTTTAACATTACTCATACCCTGAAATTTAACCCTAAACAGAGTCTGACCATTTATTTGGTCAGGCTCTATCACTTTTTTAAACAAACAAACAACATGAAAAACTTCGCCATTATTATGGTGGTTCTGAGCCTCATAATAGGTTGCAAGAATCAAAAACCGAACGCCAATAATTCTTCTAACGTCGAAAAATTGGGTTTGAAAAGAGTAAAACTCTCTAACGGCTGGTCATTGACCCCGATTGGAAAAAACCTAAAATTGCAAGATTTGCCATTAAATTTAGTGGTTTCTCCCTCAAAAAAGTATTTGGCCGTTACAAACAACGGACAAAGTACACAAAGTATTACCCTCATTGATGCTGCCACCGAGACTGTTTTAGACGATAAAATAATTGAAAAGTCGTGGTTAGGTTTAGCTTTTAGCCCTGATGAAAAATACCTTTACGCATCGGCAGGAAACGATAACAAAATCAATATTTATAAAATCGAAAACAATCAATTGCAAAAAGATGGCGAAATTGTTTTAGATAAACCTTGGCCTGTAAAAGTCTCACCAGCAGGACTTTGTGCAACTGAAAATTATATCTTTGTAGTGGCGAAAGATAATAATACGCTTTATCAACTTGATGTAGCTTCAAAAAGTATCTTGAAAAAAATACCACTTACGGCCGAAGCATATACTTGTATTCTTTCACCCGATAAAAACCTTCTGTATATCTCGCTTTGGGGCGGTGCAAAAGTATTGATTTATGATATTGCAGCTTCAAAAGTAGTTGATGAAATTGCTGTTGATAAAAACCCAAACGACATGGTTTTGACCAAAGACGGTCAGTATTTATACGTTTCGCATGGAAATGACAATACAGTTTCGGTGATTGATACAAAACTAAAACAACGCATCGAAACGCTTTCTTGCTCACTTTATCCCGACTCACCCGTTGGCTCGACTCCAAATGGTGTTGCATTGAGCGAAGATGAAGAAAATCTATTCATTGCTAATGCTGATAACAATTGCTTGGCGGTTTTTGAGGTGGAAAATAAAGGAAAAAGTCGCTCATTGGGTTATATTCCAACGGGTTGGTATCCGACTTCTGTCAAAACAATTGGCAATAAAATTTATGTAACCAATGGTAAAGGACTTTCTTCTTCGGCTAATCCAAATGGACCAAATCCAGTGAGCTCAAAGAGTGCACAGTTTAAAGGAGCAAACCCAGATGCAGTTCGAGGTACGCAGTATATTGGTGGTTTATTTAAAGGAACGCTTTCAATTTTTGATTTTCCTGATGAAAAAACTTTAGCCGATTATTCAAAAATAGTTTATGAAAATACTCCATACAGCAAGACCAAAGAAAAAGAAAGTGAAGGCGAAAAAGGCAATCCGATTCCAACAAAATTAGGACAAAAATCGCCCATCAAATATGTTTTTTATGTTATCAAAGAAAACCGTACTTATGACCAAGTTTTGGGTGATGTAAAAGGTGGAAATGGCGATACCACGCTTTGTTTATTTCCTGAACGCATTACACCCAATCAACATGCAATAGTGAAAGATTTTGTTTTGCTTGATAATTTTTATGTCGATGCCGAAGTAAGTGCCGATGGACACAACTGGTCAATGGCTGCTTATGCCAACGACTTTATAGAAAAAACGTGGGTAACAAGCTACGGTGGTCGTGGTGGCACTTATGACTACGAGGGAAGCAGAAATATTGCTCACCCTAAAAATGGTTTTATTTGGGATTATGCTCAACGTGCAGGTGTAAGTTTTAGGTCTTATGGTGAATTTGCCGAACAGCGAATGAAACTACCAAATCTGAAAAATAATTGTAGTTTGAAATACCCAGGTTATAATCTTTCTATCAAAGATGTTACTCGTTTTGAAGCTTGGAAAACTGATTTTGATTCTTTATTGACAAAAAATAGCGTGCCAAATTTAAATATTATTCGCCTCGGAAACGACCACACAGCAGGAGCAAGAGTTGGAATGCCAACCACCGAAGCAATGGTTGCGGATAATGATTTAGCAGTCGGAAAATTGGTAGAACATCTTTCAAAATCAGGTATTTGGGAACAATCAGTCATATTTATTTTAGAAGATGACGCTCAAAACGGCTCTGACCATGTAGATGCTCATCGCTCTACGGCCTATGTTGCAGGTGGATTTGTAAAACGTGGCTACGTTGACCATACGATGTATTCAACATCGAGTATGCTACGTACGATGGAATTAATTTTAGGAATTCCACCGATGAGTCAATACGATGCCGCCGCTACTCCAATGTGGCGTTCTTTCAGCAAAACACCTAATAATCAACCTTTTATAGCTCGTAAAAACAATATTAATTTGGATGAGCGTAATGTGGCGGTAAATAGAAACTCTATCAAATCAGCTGAGTTTGATTTATCAAAACCCGATTTGATTAATGATTTAGAGTTTAGTCAAATCGTTTGGCAATCTGTAAAAGGTTTAAAAAGCTCAATGCCTGCTCCAAAAAGAAGTGCTTTTTTAGTATTGAAGGAAGAAGATGGCGATAAAGATTAAGAATAACTCCATCACAAATAAGTACTGAGACACAAGAAACGAGATGATTCGCAGAAGCGTTAAAATATTGATTATCAATATTTTAACAACTATATTTTGTTCACTTATTATCGTCTCAGTACTTATTTAGAATTATAAAACAATGAAACTACTCTTTTTATACAGTTTTTTATTAAACCCATCAACTGATTCGAGTAAAGTAGAACTATTGAATGAGGTCGTAATTACGGCAAATCGCTCGGCTAACCAAGAGTTTCAGACAACGAATAGTATTAAGGTTTTGAATAAAAAATACCTTAGCACCTATGCTCCACGCACAACTCCAGAGGCCTTGATGGGCTTAAATGGCGTATTTGTGCAGAAAACCAATCATGGTGGTGGCTCACCTTTCGTGCGTGGACTTACCGGTAATCAAACTTTACTTTTGGTGGATGGTATTCGCCTAAGTAACAGTACTTTCCGTTATGGCCCCAATCAATATTTTAATACAATCGACCCATTTTCGATTGAAAAAATTGAAGTACTTAAAGGTGGTGGCTCAGTGCAATACGGCTCAGATGCTCTGGGCGGAACGATTCAAGTTTTCACGGCTGAACCCGAATTTGCTAGTAAATTAAAAGTCAATCTTTTAGGTCGAATCGCTACGCAAGGAATGGAACAAACTACTCGTTGCGAAATGAATTATGGTGGCGAAAAACTGGCAATTTCCGGGAGTTTTGGCTACCGAAATTTTGGTGATTTGATTGGTGGAAAAATTACTATCCGTCAATCTCCCTCGGGATATGATGAGCAAATGGGAAATCTAAAAGCCAAGCTAAAACTCGGAAAAGGTATATTGACAATGGCTCACCAATATTTTGAAGCCAAAAATGTACCTATTTATCATAAAGTTGTGTTGGAAAATTTCGTAATGAATGAATTTCAGCCTCAAAGACGGAATCTTTCTTATGTAAAATTTAACCAAAAAAATGCGTCGAAAATATTTAGTGACGTTTCGGTCATTGGTTCATTACAAATGACTTATGAAGGCAGAAAAAGCCAAAAGAAAGGTTCAACAAGATTGATTCAAGAAACAGATAAAGTTTATACAAAAGGATTGACAACTAATATTTCTTCTGAGTTTTCAGAAAAATGGACCGCTAATTCGGGTATTGAAATTTATCATGATTTGGTGCTTAGTTCAAAAATTGATGCCCCAGCCTCTCCTACTTCATCGGAAGCTCCGAAAATTTTGCGTGGCCTTTACCCAAATAATTCAACTTTTTTAAATTATTCGCTTTATTCGTTGCATCAATTTACCCAAAATCATTGGCAGTTTTCGGCAGGGCTTCGTTATAACGGCTTTTCGATTATTGTTCCTGACGAAACCATCGGCAAAACAAATCTAAGGCCGCAAGCACTCGTGCCAAATGTTTCGGTTGCCTATCTGATTGGTTCAAAATCAAATATTTATACTTCTTATAATGCAGGTTTTCGCACGCCAAATGTGGATGATTTAGGCACACTTGGCATCGTAGATTTTAGATACGAATTACCAACCAATAATCTAAAACCTGAAAAATCGAATAATTATGAGTTGGGTTATAAATTCCGAACCAACCGTTTTTCGGCAGCAACAGCCCTTTATTACAGTGATTTAAGAGATTTGATTGCTCGTGTAAAAGTGCCAAATCAAGTCATTAATGGTTATAATGTTTATCAAAAAGAAAATATAGAAAAAGCCAACATTAAAGGTATCGAAGTCGAGTTTGAGGGGCTAATTAACAAAGAATTAAAAACTTACGGTGGCGTTTCATACACTTATGGACAAAACATTACTAAAAATGAGCCAATGCGACGAATCCCGCCACTAAACGGTCGTTTTGGTTTAGAATACCGAAAGAGCAATTTCTTTGTTCGCTCTGAATTGATTTTTGCCTCAAAACAAGACCGCCTCGCACAAGGTGATAAAGACGATAACCGCATCGGCAAAAATGGAACTGCAGCTTGGCAGATTATTAATATTTATAGCGGATACAAGTATAAATGGCTGAATATCAATCTTTCTGCCCAAAACCTTACTAATAAAGATTACCGTACTCACGGCTCTGGAATTAATGGCGTAGGAAGAAGTTTATGGTTGACTTTGAATGTTGAAATTTAATTATTCCATATTAGTTTTTTATTCATGGCGTCAGGTTTGCAATCCCGACGCTATGAATAAGAAATTTATTATTTACAAATAATGAAAAAACTCATCTTATTATTAGCAATTCCGTTTGCTATTCAAGCCCAAGTTGTCATTGAAGCTCCCGCGGGAAATACCCCAGCCAAAATAGATAAAACAGGCCAAACTATCATTCCTAACGGGCGTATTATTACACCAAGGGGTGTGCAAATTTCAACTGCTCCGCACCCTTATGGTTTGGTTTTAAGTCCTGATGGAAACACGGCAATTACAGCAAATTCGGGTATTCGTCCGTTTTCGATTTCTATCATCAAAAATATACTTTCGGCTAATCCTGAAACCATTCAAGTTCCTGAAGGAGCAAAAAATAATGAAGGAATTTTAGAAGCTTGTTTCATGGGTTTGGCAATTAGTCCAGATAATCAAACGGTTTACGTTTCGGGTGGACAGTCAAACAAAATTTTTAAATATGATGTCAGCACTGGCAAGGCAAAAGGCAATATTAATTGTGCAATAAAAACTAGTGAGGCTGATTATCGACATGGGTATTTGGGCGATATGGTTATGACCAAAGATGGCAAAACGATTTATGTTGTTGACCAAATTGGCTTCCGAATTGCAGTAATTGATGTAGCCACGGAAAAAATCATTCAGAATATCCCAACGGGTCGTTATCCTTTCGGAATTACACTTACACCCGACGAAAAAAACATTGTAGTGGCGAATGTTGGCGTTTTTGAATACAAAAGATTTACTGATTTAGACCCAAAAAATATTAAAGGAACAGCTCACAAATTTCCTTCAACAAAATATGGTTCGAAAGAAATGCTCGAAGGTGATGCCGCTAATGGCATTCCAGCTCTTGGCGACCCAAACGCTCCTGAATCTTTTTCGGTTTGGATTTATCCGACTCAATCATCTCAACCAACCGCAAAGATAAAAACTGGTTTCTTGGTTGGACAAATGATTGAAGATTTTCCTGCAGTTGGTGGCAGTAGTCCAAACTCGGTTGTGGCTACCAACGACTATGTTTTTGTAAGTAATGGAAATAATGATTGTATTTCGGTGATTGATATAAAAGGTGGAAAAGTTTTGAAAAACATTCCACTTTCGATTGATAAACGCATCGGCAATTTGCGTGGAATTATTCCTTTTGGCATCACGCTTTCGCCTGACCAAAAACGCCTTTTTGTAGCCGAATCAGGCATAAATGCGGTCGCTGTAATTGATATTGCAAGCCTTGAAGTAGTCGGACATATTCCAACGGGTTGGTTTCCTTCAAAACTAAAGGTGAGTAATGATGGCAAAAAACTTATTGTTGCGAATGCAAAAGGCTTTGGAAGTGGCCCAAATGGTGGGAAAAACTTCAAAATGGGGGCTGAAGGTAGTTATATTGGCGGTCTGATGAAAGGTCTGGTTTCGGTGATTGATATTCCTACCGATGAACAGGTCAAATCTGAAACTAAGGTAGTTATAGAAAACAATTTCAAGTTTATTGACCCACGAAAAGGCAAAAATCCGATTCCTGCAACCAATAAAAAACCTTCGAATGAAATTAAATATATCGTATTTATTGCCAAAGAAAACCGTACTTACGATGAAGTTTTCGGACAAAACAAAAAAGGTGATGGCGATTCGACTTTGGCACGTTTTGGTAATGGTGTAAAAGTTATTAATCGCAAAGGTACCAAAACGATTGCTGATGCAAGAGTAATGCCCAATCATTTATCCCTAGCGAAACGTTTTGCAATAAGTGATAATTTCTTCTGTGATTCTGACGTTTCGGCTGACGGGCATCGTTGGCTCGTAAATACGTACCCAAATGAATGGGTCGAAACCGAAACTGCTGCTTCGTATGGCGGTAAGCTTTCGCAGCGAGATTCGTCCAATGCTCCCGGAAATTTGGCAATTTATGGCTCGGCTGGCTCCATTTATCCTGAAGATTATAATGAAGGCGGCAGCATGTGGGAGCATCTTGAACGCAATAAAATCGACTTTTATAACTTTGGTTTTGGTGTAGAAATGGCAGGAGCTTTCAGCGATAGTACCATGAAATATAATGGAGAGCTTTATACTATAAACTACCCATTACCAGCACCATTGATTGATAAAACTTCAAGGACTTTTCCGACTTATAACATGGCGATTCCTGACCAGTTTAGAGCCGATTTGTTTATGAAAGAATTTAATGAACGTTGGTCAAAAGGCAATTTGCCATCAGTAATTACACTAATGATACCCAACGATCACGGCACGGGCGAACGTCCGCACGCTGGCTTTCCATTTCAAGCTAGTTATATGGCAGATAATGATTTGGCTGTTGGTCGCACAATTGAATTTTTATCGAAAACCCCTTACTGGAAAAACATGGCGATTTTCGTAACCGAAGACGACCCACAAGGAGGAGTTGACCACGTGGATGCTCACCGAAGCTTAATGATGGTAGCTTCGCCTTATACAAAAAAGGATTATATAAGTAAAGTTCATTATAGTTTTGGCAGTATTTTCAAAACTTTTTGGAATATTTTGGGCATTCCTTACCTAAACCAATATGATGCTGGAGCCACTGATATGTCGGATATTTTTACTGACAAACCAGATTTTTCTCCATACAATGCCATCCAATCTGACCTCCGAATTTTCGACCCGGAAAAAGCTTTAACGCCTTTTGATGAAAAATTTGACTGGAAATTCTTTGTGAGTTCAGAAGAGCTAGACCGTACCGAAACCATGCAAAAACGTCGCGATGATGATGATAAAGTAGAAAAATTAAAGAACAAATCGAAGAAAAAGGATAAGAAAAAATAATAGATTTAAATCAAAATTAGTAAAACGGCTTCCCGAAAGAGAAGCCGTTTTGTATTTATAAAACTTCGCTTACAGATTTACAATATAATAATAGTAAATTAATATTACGATAACACTCAAACACTATTTTTACGGTTTAAATAAAATAATAATGAAGAAAATAATACTTTTAGCGTCTGTAATTACCGCTACCTTATTGAGTTGTAATAAAGAGGAACTTCCTGCTTTGGAATTTTCAGTAAACGAAGACATCAGTTCTTATACCGAAATTGCGTCTATCAATTTAGGAGGTGCTGGTGCAGCCGAAATCAGCACTTATGATGCTACAACCAAGCGTTTGTTTGCCGTAAATAATGGCACAGCCAACAAGATTGATGTAATTGATTTCGCCGATCCAGCCAAAATTTCTGTTATTCACTCAATCAGCATGACTCCTTATGGAGGTTATGTAAATAGTGTTGCAGCATATAATGGAAAAGTTGCAGCAGCTATCGAATCGCTAGATAAGCAAGCAATTGGTAAAATTGTGGTATTCAATGCCGCTACTTACGCCGAAGAAAAAGTAATTAATGTTGGTGCTTTACCTGACATGGTTACTTTTAGTCCAGATGGCAAATATATACTTTCGGCCAACGAAGGTGAGCCCAATGCAACCTATACAAACGACCCTGAAGGCTCGGTTTCTATTATTGATGTAACAAATAATTATGCAGTAAAAACCGTAAATTTCTCAGCTTTTTCAGGCCAATTAGCCGATTTAACGAGTAAAGGTTTCAGAGTTTTTGGTCCAAACAAAGATTTTCTAAAAGATATTGAGCCAGAATATATAACTGTTTCAGATGACTCTAAAACTGCTTGGGTGACGCTTCAAGAAAATAATGCCATTGCCGAAATCAATATTTTGACTGGAACAATTACAAAAATTTCTCCACTCGGTTTCAAAGATTATTCGGTAGCAGGAAATGCAATCGACATCAGCGATAGAGATAATGCCGTTGGAACTTTCAATTCATGGAAAGCTTTTGGTGTTTACATGCCGGATGCTATTGCTTACACAAATTATAATGGTACGCCGTATTTATTCACAGCCAATGAAGGCGATGCTCGTGAATATACGGCATTTGCTGAAGTGAAACGTGTAGGAACTTTAAATTTAGACCCAACTGCTTTTCCAACTGCAACAGCATTGAAAGGTGATACACAAATGGGGCGATTGAACGTAACAAACACACTCGGAGATAAAGATGGTGATGGTGATTATGATGCACTCTACAGTTTTGGTGCAAGGTCATTTTCGGTGTGGAATGCAACTTCTGGACAGCTTGTTTTTGATAGCAAAAATGAATTGGATATCAAAGCCAAAGAGCTTGGAGTTTATGACGATACACGTAGCGATGATAAATCGATAGAGCCTGAGTCAATTACTATTGGCCAAGTTGGTTCAAAACTCGTAGCTTATGTTGGTCTTGAAAGGGTAGATGCAGTTGCTATTTACGATATTACCAATCCAACTGCACCAGTTTTCGTAAAAATGATTAAAACTGGCGATGCTCCAGAAGGATTATTGTTTATCTCGGCATCAAAAAGCCCAATTCAGCAAAGTTTGATAGTTGTTAGCAGCGAAGGCGATGGCTTAATAAAAGTTTATAAAGCAACAAAATTGTAAAATAATATAGATTTCAAATCTACTGATTGCTTTATAATATTGTGAAAATCAAAAAAACATCCCTTTTAATTTAGAAGGGATGTTTTTTTTGTTAAAGTTAGGGTTAATGGACAATTATGGTGCTAAAACCATTGTAACGCATTGATTAAGATTGTTTAATTTTATCGCACACAAAACTCTCTAAATTTTGTTTTCAAATGGAAAAGAAAGGTATCAACAAAATGCATCGTAAATACGATGAAAGTCTCAATGCGGAATTTTTAAAAATGGTTAATACATTTCGAAGTGTTGCTGAAGTTTCTCGATCTATGTGTGTAGGCGATATGAAATTCTGTAGAAAAAAGTCATAGCAATAAAGGAAAACAAGGAAATATACTTGCTCGCCACCAAAGTGCCTTGGTGAAAATTTAATAGGTTTGGGAGTAAATGGATTAATGGTTTAGACAAATTATCTTTAATAATTCTTGCCCAGCCTCCTCAATATTTCCATTATTCAAAATAACATATTTATGATCGAATTTCTGGATTTCTAAATTTCTCAAAATGCGTTTTCCAATTTCGTCTTGTGTTTCTCGATTTCGATTGGATAACCTAGATTTGATTATTGAGGGATCAGCATCAATAAGAATGTCAATCAATAATGGTATTTTAGATTTTGCCATAGGAATATATTCTCTTGACCCATTGATGACCACATTAAAACCGGCATTTAACCAATTAATTACCTCAATTCCAATGCCGTAGAAATTTCCGTGACTTTCCCAGTCTAATGCGAAAAGACCAGTTTCTTTTCTGATTTTAAAATCAGTTTTTGAAAGTTCAATGTGATTTTCGCCTCCAGAAAAGGCATCTCGTGTGATGTATCGGTGGGCAAACAGAACCTTTTCCCCAGCGATTATCTTATTTTTTACGAAATTTAAAAGTGTATCTTTTCCTACACCAGAGGCCCCAACTACATAAAATAATGTTCCCATGATTATAATTCTAAGGAGTTTATTAACAAATCATGCGAATTATTTTCAAATGATTCTTTTATAACAAAATGAGTTTTATCAACTGCCTTCATTATCGCCAATCTAAAATTATCCTTTTTATAAAAATGAAAAAGCAAAAAAAGTGAAAGAAACAAATCACCGGTTCCACCATACATTTTAGGTATTTTGGATAATGAATAATTGAAATTATCTATCCCATTTACCAATACTCCAATTCTGTTCGGATCCATTTCCATACTTTTTAAAACCAGTGTTGGCTTCGGGAAAAGTAATTTGAACTTATCTAAGATATTTACAGAAGAAACCAGATGAGGATCAATATTTTGCGTAAAATATTGAATCTCAGTAAAATTTGGAAATACAAAATCAGCTATTTGGATAATCGAAGGCCATTTTTCTATTATGTTTTCACTAACATATAATTTGCCATTATCACCAGAAACTGGATCTACAATAATAGTTTTTATGATACTTTTGTATTTCTCTAAGTAATTCAGTATGATTTCGGCCTGATTCTCGTGGCCTAAATACCCGATGTAAACTATCAATTTTAATTCCCGATATTCTGCCAATTCAAAGGAACTTTTCAATAATTCTTCAAAGGGATATTCTATTTTCTTTACCAAGTTCATATTTGTCAAGCCATTCAGGAGTAAAGTTGGAACAGGTAAAATTCTATCTCCCAAAATGCTGATAAATGTTTTCAAACTGGCAGTGCCATGAACCGCAAAACTACTAATTGCCAGCGTACATAAATTGTTTTTCATTTAGTATTTATTTGTAGTTTTGCCATTATTCCGAAATGGTCGCTTGGATATTGATTATTAATCGGATTTTTTTGATTTAAAACTGTTTTAACTTCCATAATTTCGATGTCTGCATTTTCAAGGTATTTTTTAGCGGTAAATAAATAATCCACATTTAATTTTTGGCCTTTTTCAAAAGGTTCAACCAAGCTGCTTCGCTCGACAAAATTATCAAAAGTAGAAAAAAGGTCAATAAAGTAAGCTTTTGAAATCAACCTACTTATTTCTTCTGAGTCTGGTAAAGCATTTAAATCACCTCCTATGATAAACAAATCCGCTTTATTTTGAATTTGTCCAATAATAAAATCTATTTGGTTCAATCGATGATTTTCTTTTGTATCGATATGTGTTAAATGCACATTTATTATTTGAAGTTTCTGGCTATTAGGAAGTTTAATTGTAAGTTTTTGTAGCATTCTTTCCTCATCACCCGGCATATATGGAAGTAAACAGAAATCACTTTTTTCTATTTCAAATTTGCTTAAAACCCCTAATCCAGATTCTGAATTGACATATTCATTCAAAAATAGCCGTTCTTTCTTTCTAGCTGAAACATAACTTTGATACATTTCTAATTGCTCTCCCAAATACCTAAGCGTTGAAACATCCTTTGAACCACAGTAAAAACATTCTTGACATAAAACAACATCTGGATTCAATTTCAACAATTCCTCGGCTAAGTATTTAATTCTTGGAAAATAATCACCTTCACATTTCCAAGTATTTATTGTTATTACGCTTATTTTTTGCACAAGCTCTCAATTTTGTAATGTACTAAACCCAAAACTAAACAACTAAGATTTCGTTAATTGAATCTTAATGTTTTCATATCATTAAACTTTTGTTAAATGTCCAGAGGTAATCTTATGTTAATTGTTTCATAACCTTTACATAATTATAATAGTGTAATTTTATTTTTTATAAAAATCTTAAATTTTTGATAATCGCTCATTTTAATTATCAAGTTTTGGTATTAAAAACTAATCTAAAAAATTGAATCAAGATTATATTTTGTGTGAATGTTCCCTTTCTGCTCTTGAAAATTTTGTAACTGAATTAGAAAAATATTTTAATGTAGTAGTTGCAAAAACTCCTTCAATTTGCATGACCATGGTCAAAGCAGAAGATTCTGTGGAATCTCAGACTTTTTATTTGGGAGAAGCTCTTACAACTGAATGTCAACTTTTGGTGAATGATAAGATTGGCTATGGAATTTGTATTGGTGATGAACCAGTCAGAGCATATTGTATCGCTTTTTTTGATGCAATTACTGACATTGAAAATGAGTTTCTACCACAAATTAATCAGTTTTTAAAAGAACAATTGGCCGCTATCGAATTATCTCAAAAAATTGAGCATAACCATATTTTAAGAACAAAAGTTGATTTTAAAATTATGGAACAAGACTAATCTAGAAATGAAAAAAGAAATATGCTTTGAGGAAGTATTTGATGCACAAGAACAATTCAGAATCGTTTTAGATGCCATGGCTCATCCAGGCATAATTTATCATCTTAAAGATTTTGACTTCGAAGCACCACCCTACCTTTCAAATGCTTCTGCCGTGATTGCCTTTGCCTTATTAAATTCCGATGTTTCTTTTCATGCCATCGGCGACGCTCATATTAGCGATTATTTAGCCTTAAATACTGGGGCAGTAGAAGAGACTTTTGAAAAGGCCGATTTTGTATTTATCAATGGAAACAATAACGCCGATGTCTTATTTAAATTGAAATATGGAAATTTGTCCTATCCAGAAGATTCTGCAACTGTATTAATTGACGTAGAAGAAATAAGTAAATTTCACTTGGATGGAATCACAGAAATTATTTTCAGAGGACCAGGGGTAGAATTTGAAAACAAGGTATTCTTTCGGGGCTTAAATAGCGAAATTTTGGAAACGGTCAAAGAAATAAATTTTGAGTTTCCCTTGGGTATCGACTTGATTTTTTGTGATAAAAACAATCAAATTGTGGGCTTACCAAGATCCAATAATTTTGATTATAAAGTTTAAAATTGCTTAACTAATCCTTAAAAATAAAATTAAAAAATGGGATATGTAGCTGTAAAAGGAGGATCTGACGCCATCGAAAACTCACTAGAATTGGTGGAGTTTTATCGAATAAGGAACTCAATAACTCCAATCGAAATTGAGCAAATTAAATCCCAGTTACGATTGGCGGTGGATAAAGTGATGGGTGAAGGTGGACTTTTTACGCCTGAATATGCCGCTATTGCCCTTAAACAGGCCGAAGGAGAAGTTTTTGAGGCAGCTTTTATTTTGCGAGCTTTTCGCACGACACTCCAACGCAGATATTATTCAGAGTCAATTAATACGCGTGAAATGTTTGTGAAAAGGAAAATTTCTGCCTCGTTTAGAGAGATTCCTGGCGGGCAAATTTTGGGACCTACTCGTGACTATTCACAGAGAATTATGGATACCAAAAAGGCATCGGAAAGTACAGCTGATATTCAAAATTTCTTGCAACAGTTTGAGTCGAAAATTGACAATAATACCTTAAAAAGTATAAAAACGTACGCAAAAGTAATAGACTTACTCAGAGAGCAAGGATTGTTGAAACCTATCGACAAAAAAGAAAATAAACAACTATTGGACATTACAAGGGAAGCAATCAAATTTCCTGCCGCACGTTCTGCGAGGTTACAAATGTTGGCTCGAGCTGAGACGGGTGGACTCATGGCTATGGGATATGCCAGTATGCGAGGTTTTGGTTCGGTACATCCTACGGTTGGGGAATTGCGATACGGCTCGGTACCAGTGACTGTAAAAGACCCTTCTGGAAAACTCAGATATATTGGTAAAATTGAGGTTACGGAGGCCGAAATGATAAACGGAACATCTTCCAATAAAAAATCTGAGGCTGCCTTATACACCATTGGTTACGGTTTATGCTTTGGACAAAATGATACCAAAGCGATTTGCATGGGGATATTAGATACCACGATGCGTAACCCCGATTCCAATCAGCCTGCTAATGATCAAGAGTTTGTGTTGTATCATACCGAAGGCATTGAGTCAATGGGTTTTACAAACCATTTAAAACTGCCGCATTACGTAACTTTTCAAAGTAGTTTGAAAAACGTTAGAGAAGAAGTAGAGCGTAAAAAGGAAGTGGCCACCGTTTAATTTAATGAAAAATGGTAGAAAATAACAAATACATCAATAAGTACAATTTTGCTTTTATAGACGAATCCACTAAAAAGGAAATCAGGAGAAAATTGCTAAAAGCGGTGGCTATTCCTGGTTATCAAGTGCCATATTCATCGCCCGAAATGCCCATTGCACGTGGTTGGGGAACGGGAGGATTACACGTAACTTTGGCAATTATCGGCAAAAAAGATATTTTTAAAATAATAGATCAAGGCAGTGATGCTTCGGTGAATGCGTGCAATTTGCGAAATTTTGTTCAGTCGATGACGGGCGTAAAAACCACTTTTGATACTTCGGAAGCTACGATTATACAAACAAGACACCGAATAACGGAAGAAGAGCTAAATGAAAATCAAATTTTTGTTTATCAAGTTCCTCAGCCTGAGCCTTTGCGGTCCGTTGAAAGATACGAAAACAAAACCCGTCAAATGCATGGCGAGGCAAATTATGCCAAAATGTGGGTTGCACTTTATGAACAGTTTGTAAGTCACGGCGATATCATGTTGGGAGCGGGCTATCCAGTCAAAGTAAATAATCGATACATTATGGCTCCTTCGCCGATTCCCAGATGGGATATTCCTAACCTAAATCTGTCAAAAGCATTGCATTTGTTTGGAGCTGGTCGTGAAAAAAGGTTGTACGCTATTCCTCCTTTCACAAAGGTAGAACCCCTTGAATTTGATGATATTAAGTTTCATATCGAAGATTTTAAAGGCAGTGCTTGTTCAAAAACAGGTTATAAAAAGGCATTTTTAGATGAAATGTATTACGATGACGGTAGCACTAATTTTGTCATAAATGATAGTAATTTTTTGGATAAATTATCTGAAAAAGAACAACCTACTCAGCACGAAAATAAATATATCAATCAGATAGCAGAATGAGTAATACGGAAGACAATTGGTTATTGAAAGTTAATAATTTGACCAAAATATACGGCGATTATACTGAAAATTCTATTAAAAATACGGGCCCTAAATTCAACTCAAATATTTGCCCAGAAACAGGAAGTATTGTGGCTTGTGCGGATATCAATTTTGAACTATATCCTGGTGAGGTTTTAGGAATTGTGGGGGAATCGGGCTCTGGCAAAAGTACAGTCGTGAAATTGCTCTATTTCGATATGGAGCAAAGCTTGGGTTCCGCATTTTTAAAGCCGCACCTCGATGGTTTATCTAATATTTTGGAAGAGTCTAATCAGAAAAAACGTTGGATTCGTAACTATTTGATGGGAATGGTCTATCAAAACCCTCGCGATGGACTCAATTTTAAGTTTTCTTCGGGTGGAAACATCGCTGAAAAACTGATTATGGGGGGCAATTTTCACGTCGGTAATATTCGTAATCGTGCCACAGATTTATTGGAAAAAACCGAAGTTCCTGTTTTAAGAATGGATGATAAACCAGCCTCATTTTCAGGTGGTATGCAACAAAGGGTACAAATTTCAAAAGCCATTGCCAATAACCCGCCCTTGCTTTTTTTGGACGAAGTTACGACTGGATTAGACGTTTCGGTGCAGGCAAAAGTATTGGATTTAATTCGGGAATTACAACAAGAT
This sequence comes from Emticicia agri, assembly GCA_945860265.1. Classification (GTDB taxonomy): domain Bacteria; phylum Bacteroidota; class Bacteroidia; order Cytophagales; family Spirosomataceae; genus Emticicia; species Emticicia agri_A. Next base: position 52,330 of record CAMAQF010000003.1, read on the forward strand.
TTGGGCATTGCCATGATCGTGGTTTCGCACGATTTGTCCGTGATCAGAATGCTAACGGATAGAACAATAGTGATGAAAAACGGCAGAATAGTTGAACGGGGGCTTACCGACCAAATTTTGCAAGATCCTCAACATAAATATTCTCAACTTTTGGTTAGCTCACTTTTATAATAACTGCAAATGAATATTCTCGAAATAAACGACTTGAGCAAGGTTTTTAATCTTCATATTCTCAACAATAAAAAGTTAGAAGCATTAAAGTCAATCAATTTAACTGTAGCAGAAGGAGAAATTATTGGTTTAACTGGCAAGTCTGGCTCGGGTAAATCGAGTTTGATGAAATGTATTTATCGCACCTATTTAGCCTCTGGGGGACAGATAAATTACAAATCTATCAATGGAATGGTGGATTTGGTAACTGCTTCTGACCATGAAGTAATAGAATTACGCAAAAACGAAATTACCTATTGCTCCCAGTTTTTGAGTGTGATTCCAAGAGTTTCGGCCGTTGATGTCGTTTGTGAAAATTTATTCAAAGTAAATGCCGACAAAGAGGCTGCCCGCTACAAAGCCAAAGGAATGTTACAACAATTGGGTTTTCCGGCAGAACTTTGGGACGCTTTTCCCGTTACATTTTCAGGTGGTGAACAGCAGCGTATCAACGTAGCGAGGGCGATTATAACTTCTCCGAGATTTTTATTGATTGATGAACCAACTGCCTCTCTCGACCCAAAAACCAAAGATATTGTTGTTGATATGCTTTTGGATTTAAAGAAACACGGAACATCTATTCTCTGTATTTCACATGACGAATACACGATTGAAAAATTGGTTGACCGGAGAATAAACCTTCATTTGGGTGAAATTTTAAACTTAAATTAATTAATTAAATCTTTTTTTTTATGAGTTCATTATTTATTAAAAATGCAAGAATCATTGAGCCTAAAAATGTAATTGAAAGAGGTCATTTAAGAATAAAAGAGGGAAAGATAGTGGATTTTGGAGATCTTTTAGCGGATGAAAATGAGCAAATTATTGATGCCAAAGGTTCGATATTGATGCCTGGGATTATTGATATTCACACGGATGCCTTAGATGGAGAAATCATACCGAGACCCGGTGCAGATTTTCCGATAGAAATTGCCTTCAGAGAATTGGAAAGAAAAATGAGTGGATGTGGTTTTACAACTGTTTACCATTCGATGCACTTAGGTTATCGTTCGGCAGAATATAATTCACGCAGTAAATATAAACGCAATGAAGTTTTTGAAACAATACATAATGCTTCCAAAGGAAATACATTAATTAATAATAAAATACACTTGCGTTTTGAACTGACAGGTGTGGAAGCCTACCAAGAATGCCTCGAATATATCGAAAAAGGATTTATTCAGATGCTTTCAATTATGGATCATACTCCTGGTCGTGGCCAACATACCATAGAATGGTTTATGAAGATGGTTATGGCCAACGGAAAAACCGAAGAGCAAGCCCTTCAAGAACTTAATGAAAGGTTAAATCGACCGCTCATTGATGGGGACGAACTGGAAAAAATGATCAATCTGGCAAAGGAAAAAGGATTAGCGGTCGCCTCACATGACGACCATACCATCGAAAAAGTGGATTATATGATCAAAATGGGGGTTGATATTTGTGAATTCCCGATTACAATGGAAGTGGCAAAATATGCAACTTCTCTTGGGCAATATGTTATTGGCGGAGCTTCAAACATTTTAAGGGGCGGCTCTCTTACCGGAAATTTGAATATGACCGACGCTGTTTTGGAAGGAGCAATCGACAGCTTGTGTTCAGATTACTACCCTTCAGCTATCATTCATTCAATTTTTAAATTACACCAAAAACATGGATTAGGCCTTTCCGAAGCTGTGAATTTAGCAACCTTAAATCCTGCCAAAGCCGTTGGAATTGATAGCGATACTGGCTCAATAGAAATAGGAAAAGATGCAGATTTGATCATAGTAAAACTAATTGATGGGCTACCGATGGTCACCCATACGATTGTAAAAGGAAAAATTGCAGTACAAACTCCTCAAGAAATAACTTATAATGAATTGAGTTATGCTTGATAAAGGATTGCTTTTTGTCTATTCTTGAGTTTTTACAGCGTAATATGAATCCGTCCCTAAACATTTCCAATATAATGAACGACTATTCCTATGATAAGTATCTTGAACGACAGTCGTTTGAAATTACACCTGATTGTATCTTAGAGAAGTTAGCCTCGATTAAAAAGGCCAACAATTTTGAATGGATTGAAAATGACTGGAAACCAAATAGTTACGAAGGTTTTGGCGTGATAACCATGGTGAGAGATCACCCCAAAAATGAACTATTGATCACAAAATTAGAGGAAATACAGAAAGAGTTTGATTTGAAATTGGCAACAAAGGATAGAAATTTATTCTCAAAGTATTTTCAATTACCTGCCACTAGCTATCACCAAACGCTTGCAAATTTGCTTTCAAACGAGCGTTTTCAGAAAAATATTATTGACCGTGATTTGCTCAAAAATTTCCCAAATATTATAAAAGAAGCCTTTGAAAGATGTGATGAAGAAGAGTATTTTCAGCCAATTGCCATGAAGATGATTGGACTATCGGTATTTGGAACATGCGTTGCCATGCTCGGTACTTTTGTCCATGAGGGCGATTACCAAAGAATTACTGATATCAGGAATAGCATTTATAAGCAAGATAATTTAGCAGATTTGGACATAAAAATGACTCGACCATTTATTGGACACATTACACTGACCTATTTTGAGGCCGAATTCATTGATTCAGAAAAGGCGAATTTGGGAACGGTAATTAATGAGATTAATCAAAAATTAAGTGAGGAGGAAAATATCTTCTACATCAACTCGACTTCGCTGAGAAGATTTCATCATTTAGCCGAATTTTTAACAGTTGAAAATTACCCTAAAATTTTAATTTAAGCATGGAATATTTCGAGCATTTTCCTCCAAAAATAGAAACAAAAATACCATTTTTATTGACTGAAAAGCCAACCATAGACCCAACTTGCATCATTCGTGATTCTTACCTCGGTGCTTATACGCAGTTGATGAAAAATACAATGCTGGTCGAATCAAGTTTTGGGGATTATAGTTATACGGCGGGTGATGTGCAAATTATCTATGCTGAAATCGGAAAATACTGTTCCATCGCCAATAGTGTTCGCATAAATCCAGGCAATCATGCTCATTGGCGGGTTTCGCAACACCACATGACCTACAGACCTATGCAATATGGACTGGCAGAAGAAGACGATCATGATTTTTTTCAATGGCGACGTAATCATAAATGTATCATCGGACACGATGTTTGGATTGGTCACGGTGCTTCAATAATGCCTGGGGTAAAAATTGGAACGGGGGCGATTATTGGTACGGGAGCTGTCGTTACAAAAAATATTGGTCCTTATGAAGTGGCAGTTGGTGTCCCAGCCAAAGTGATAAAAAAGCGGTTTTCGGACGAAATAATTGATAAATTATTGAAAAGTGAGTGGTGGAATTGGAGCAGAGAATCTCTTGAGGAAAATTTTAATGACCTTTTTTTAGTAGATACATTTTTAGCAAAACACATATAATGAAAAACTTTTTACTGAGCCTTTTGAGTATATTTATTTTATCATGTAACGGTTCCAAAACTGATTCATTTAATAATCCTGATAAATTAATTATTGGGATTTATGCTGGGGACAATCCTAACCAAACAAAAGAAAACATCGTGTTTTTTCAAAAATATTTGGAGAAAGAATTGGGTAAAGAAGTTGAATATATTTTTACGTCGGATTACACTACGTTGGTAGAAGGAATCCAAAGAAAAAAATTGCATATCGCACAACTTTCACCTTTTTCTTACGTTCTCGCCACCCGAAAGCCCTGTTTAGTGCCTTTGGTTACTTTTGGGCTAAACAATAAACCATCAAGTTATCACAGTATCATTTTTTCAAATAGTCAATCTGCTATTAAAAATATAGCAGATCTTCAAAAAAATGGAAAGAATCTTACCCTTTGTTTTGGTGATCCTGCCTCTACATCGGGTCATTTACTTCCCAGAGCTTATTTAAAATCCATTGGTTTTGAACCTGATAGTAGTTTTAAACAAGTGGTGTTTACAGGCACCCATGCCGCTACAATTTTAAGTATAAAATCCAAAAAAATAGATATCGGATGCTCCTCAAGTGACCTCGCCTTGGACAGATTAATAAGAGAAGAAGTGGTAAAACAGTCAGATTTTAATATACTATGGACATCCGACGATATCATTAATGACACCTTTTCCGCCAGCATTGATTTAGATAAAAAGCTTATTGAGAAAATAAAAAAGGCATATTTAGAGGTACATAAGAAAGATTTTAATGCCTTTAAAAAATCTATTTTTAGGTTTTATCCCGATGCTCGGAATCGTCAGTTTATACCCGTTTCAGACTCCATGTATAACAGTTTAAGAAAAGTAGCCGCCAATATTAAAGAACTGAAATAATGAAAAATGTCCTAATTTTTCTCATTAGTCTATTGCTTTTTTCCTGTGGTAAAACATCCGATCTTGACGAAAACAATATTCCCAAAAAAATTGTAGTCGTTTTCAACAATTCAGGAGATAATACCGGTTCATTAATAAAAGCTCGAGAAAAATTCAAAAATTATTTGTCTAAAAAGCTAAATAAAGAAGTTGAACTTTACATCACAACCGATTACACTTCGGTGATAGAAGCGATTAACTCCAAAAAGGCACATATTGCTTATTTGAGTCCATTTTCTTACATTTTGGCTGCACAAAAGAAAAATGTAACGCCGCTGGTTGCGGTGGGAATGAACGGCGAACCACGCATGTATAGTAGTATAATTTTTACGAGTAGTAAATCAAGTATTAAAAGTATTGAAGACGTTAAAAAACGAGCAAAATCCTTAAACTTGTGCTTTGTGGACCCAGCCTCTGCCTCCGGGCATTTGGTGCCAAGAGCCTACCTTGAAAGTATTGGATTAAGTCCAGATAATGCCTTTAAAGAAACCCTTTTCGCTGGTACCCACCCCGCTTCTGTGCTGACCGTAACGTCAAGTAAAGTTGATATTGGTTGTACCACTGCCGAATTTGGTTTACAAAAAATGATAAAAGAAGGGATTATTAAAAAAGAGGAGGTCAGAATTCTGTGGACTTCAGACCCAATTGTTGCCAGCCCAATTTGTATTCGTAGTGATATAAATCAAGAATATATCGAAAAAATCAAAGGCATTTATTTGAATTTGGCAAAGGATGACCCCGAAGTTTTTACTTCCTACATCAAAGTTTTCTACGCCGACGCTAATAAAATGGCTTATTTTCCGGTGAATGATTCATTGTATAATGGCATTCGAAAAATAGCGAGAGGCATTAAAGACATAAATTTATTCAAATAAAATGATAGAAGTTATCAATATATCCAAGACGCTACCCAATGGCAAAAAGCTTTTAGACAACATTTCTTTCAAAGTAAAAAAAGGAGAATTTGTTGGCATTTTGGGAGCTTCAGGTGCTGGGAAAACATTAACTTTGAGGAGTTTAAATGGCTTGCTAAAGCCGGATTCAGGTTCAGTAATTTTCAAAAATGAAATAGGCGAAAAAGTTAATATTTGTGCACTTTCCAATAAAAAACTCAGAAAAGTAAGGCAAAAAATTGGGGTAATTTTCCAAGGCTATCACTTAGTTCAAAGGCTGAGTGTGTTAGAAAATGTGATGATTGGCCGTCTCGGGAGCATAACTACTTTTAGAAGTATTTTTTACGGATTTACAGACGCCGAAGCACACGAAGCCATGGGAGCATTGGAAAAAGTAAACATGGAACACTTGGCTAATAATAAAGTTTCAAGTCTTAGTGGTGGCGAAAAACAGCGTGTAGGCATCGCCAGAGCTATTTTTCAAAAACCAAACTTACTTTTGGCCGATGAACCCATCTCCAATTTAGACCCTAAAAACGCCAAATTAATTATGAAAATGATAAAGCCACTTTCTGAGGAGATTCCGGTGATTGGGGTTTTTCATCAACCAGAAATGACGGCTAAATATTGCACGAGAGTGATTGCTATTAAAGAAGGAAAAATTATTTACGATGGCCAGCCAAATTTGAGCGAAAGCCAACTTTCAGAAATCTACGGGGAAGAATTATCAACGCTGGCATTGCAAGTAAAATGAAATTAGCCGAATTTAAAATATCAAGATATAAAAACGTCGTCTTGCCAACAGGAGGACTTATTTTCCTGACTTTTTTAGCTTCAAAATCATGTAAAATTGATTTTTCAGACTTTGGTGAAGGAATAGCAAACGGGACATTTTTTATCGCCAAGATGTTTCCTCCCGACTGGGCTGCTTTCCCAGAAATGCTTCAACCTACTTTTGATACCATTTTGCTTGCATTTTTAGGTACTATTTTTGGCACCATACTTTCACTATTTGTCGCATTTTTTGCGGCTGCTAATCTATGCAATCTTTGGGTTCGCAACATCACACGATCCTTGATAAGCATTGAGCGGTCTATTCCAGAACTTTTTATTTTGTTGATTCTCATTACTGCCTTTGGTTTAGGAGCTGTACCAGCCATTATAGCCATAGCTTTGGGTTGCGTGGGCATGCTGGGCAAGTTATTGGCCGATACAATTGAGGATATTCCACCCACGCTGATGGATTCTGTGGCCTCTATTGGAGCAAACAAAATTCAAATCATTGCTTTCGCCGTGATGCCCGAAATCATACCAAATCTAATCTCCTATGCCTTGTTTCGATTTGAAGTTAATATTCGCCTTTCGGTACTTTTAGGAGCCATTGGAGCAGGGGGAATTGGTTATGAACTCGAAAATTCTTTTAGTTTATTAGAATATCACCGTGCTTTTTCAGCCTTACTTATTGTGCTAGTTTTGGTTTTTAGTATTGAGCGTTTGTCTTCTTTTTTTAGAAATAAATTAAAAAATGCAATAGTTTTGAAATGAGCGATTTTAAAATTGATTTACCTTCCGCAAAATTTAAGCAAAAGGCAACGCTCACGAGCATTGTTATTCTTTTAGTGGCTTTGCTTTGTTCGTATATACAGTTTAATCCGTTAGTGATTTTTACAGAATTTCATTTCTTGCAAGAATTTTTTGTTGAAATGTTTCCGCCCAATTATGCTTTATTTTACGAAAATGAAGGGGTAGGTCAATCCATTTTACAAACACTTTCCATGGCTTTTTTAGGTACCATTTTTGGAGGTTTTATCGGCTTTATTTTATCATTTTTTGCGGCAAATAATATTTTTCAATTACCTTTTTTGAGAAATTTTTCTAAGTCATTTTTGGCAATGATTAGGGTAATTCCGAGTTTGGTGGTAATTCTAATTTTTGTGATTGCTGTGGGTCCTGGTTCATTTGCAGGAGTTTTGACTTTAATTGTCACCACCATTGGTGTTTTTGGAAAGCTATTTACTGAGGTCTTAGAAAATGCCGAAGACGCACCTTCTGAGTCTATTTATTGTGTTGGAGCATCACATGTACAAGTAATCCGTTATTCCATCATTCCACAAGTTTTGCCCGCATTAATTTCTAATTTATTATATGCTTTTGACTTAAATATGCGGGCTGCCATTGGCTTAGGTATTTTTGGAGGAGGCGGTATCGGTTTTAAGCTTTATATGGCCATGCGGGTTTTGCATTATCAAGACGCTACCGCACTCATCACCATGATTGTGCTCATGCTTCTAATTGTTGAAAATACCTCTAATTTTTTGAGAGGCAAACTGTTAGGAGAAAAATTGTAATTTTGCTTTGAATGTATATAAAATAATAAACTTTCAGTGATATTTTAATCTTAAACAAAAAATGAAACAGATGAAAAATAATTTTAAACTTGTTTTTGCTTTTTTATTGACTTCCGTAGTTTTTTTGGCTTGCAAAACCAACCAAATTAGCCAAAAATCAGGGAGCGAATACCGAAATGAAAATGACGACCGTACGCTTTTTGCAACAGAAGCACCTTTCATTATGCCTTACAACCGAATTTTAGATGCTGCGGGCGAATCGGTTGAATTCGGCGATGGTACTTTTGAAAACCATAGTTTGGACGCCATAAAACTGTCCGACAATCGAACATTGGTCGTGGAAGACCGTTTTGGTATTGCTTTTTTTGATATAAATTCTAAAAAATTAATTGATAGATACAGCTATAATTCAGATACAAAATTCAAGGGAACGATGAGTACGTTTTCGGGAATAAGTACCATTGTTCACCACGATTCTACATTTATTTTTTGGGGAGCAGGCGGGCGAGACATATTCTTAGGCGGTGGCAATGTTGGCAAAGCCAATTCATTTGTTATGCAGGCACATTGGGATGGCAAAAAGGCGAAATTGATTAATGTCTTTCCTTTTACACCCATTTCCCCTGCTACAATTGCCTTGCCAAATCAAGTTATTCCTAAAATTGAGAATGGGCAATTGTATATTTATACGGTGTTGAATGGTAATAATAAAATGGCAAAAGTGCGAGTAGCTGACGGCAAGAAAATATACGAAGTGCCGACTGGTGTAGCACCGTACGGAATTGAAATAATTGACGAAAAAGCATTTGTAACTAACTGGGCTGGTCCCTTACCAGATTCTACTAATGGTTTAGAAACAGCAGGTATTCCGTGGGGGAAAGCGTATATTGACCCTAAAACGGGTGCGATGAACCAAGGATCCGTCTCGATTTTGAATACTAATTCGGGCATTGTTTTGAAAGAAATAAAAGTAGGTTTGCACCCGAGTGCGATTATTTCAAGTCCAGATAAAAATTTTATTTATGTAGCTAATGGAAATAGCGATTATATTTCTGTGATAAATGCTCCACTTGGTATTGTAGTTGATTCAATAGATGTGGGGCTTTTTAGGAATAGAAAAGAATATGTTGGCTCATCTCCAAACGGCTTGGCTATCAATAGCGATGGCTCGGTTTTGTACGTGGCCAATGGATTGGATAATGCTATTTGTGTGGTTGATTTAAAGAATAGATCGGATAAGAACAAGTATAAAATTATGGGCTACATTCCCACTGAAGCATACCCTTCTTCCATCTTGTTGCATGATAATAGCATGATTGTTTGTAATTTGGAATCAACCGGGGCGAGGGCTTTAAATGATACAGATTTTGATGATGAAGGCAAAAATCCAAAGAAGAAAATTAAGGCTTTTAATGCCCATAAACAAATGGCTTCAATCTCGTTTATTGATATTCCAAATCAAAGCGAATTGAATGTTTTTACAGAAAAAGTTCAAAAACTGAATTTGTCTTACCGCATGGAATTAACCGCCCGTGCACCTAGACCAAACGTAGCTCCCGTGCCTGTTCCTGAGCGGATTGGTGAGCCTTCGGTGTTTAAACATGTGTTGTATATTATCAAAGAAAATCGTACTTATGACCAAGTTATGGGGGATTTACCGCAAGGTCGCGGAATGAAACCGCTTTGTATTTTTGGCGATTCTATTACCCCAAACCAACATCAAATCGCAAAAGATTATTTGTTATTAGACAATTATCATGTGTCGGGTAAGGGTTCAGCCGAAGGACATCACTGGGCTTCGGCGGGTATGGTTACGGATTATACCGAAAAGTCTGTGCGAGCTTGGTTTCGCAGCTACCCGCACGTGCTATACGATGCGATGGTTTATAACAAAAACGGTTTGATTTGGAACAATGCCCTAGATCATGGCAAGACCGTACGAATTTATGGCGAAGCATGCGATTTTCATATTGACGGAGAAAAAAAATACGATTGGAAATCACTTTTTGACAAACGTAAAAACAACGATTTGGCGGATTTCAAATACCATAGCACTACCACTATTTCAAGAATTCGTCCGTTTTTATCGCAAACTTTTCCTGGAGGAGATAACGAAACCGTTTCGGACCAAATGCGTGCGGATGATTTTATAAGGGAACTAAATGAAACCGAAGCAAATGGCGGTGAATTGCCGAATTTGATGGTGATGGCTTTACCAAACGACCATACGGCAGGAACAAATCCCATGTTTCCAACGCCCAGAGCCATGGTGGCTGATAACGACTTGGCATTAGGCAGAATCGTGGAAGCAATAAACAACAGTAAATTTGCCGAAAATACGGTAATTTTTGTTTCAGAAGACGACTCACAAGCGGGCTGGGATCATATATCTTCCTACCGAACCACCGGTTTTGTCATCAGTCCGTATAATCGACTTCAAAAAACCGTGAGCACGCAATATAACCAAACTTCCATGCTTCGTACGATGGAACAGATTTTAGGTTTACCGCCAATGAACGTTATTGATGCCACTGCTTTACCAATGTTTGATTGTTTTAGCAAAACGCCTGATTTTTCTTTTAAATATAAGCCCCGTCAAAACCTAATTCCACTTGATGAGATGAATCCTATCAGAGCGAAATTATCAGGAGCGGCACTCAAGTTTCATGACCAATCGATTAAATATGCCTTCCAAGAAATTGACAAAGGACATGACGATATTTTGAATAAAATCCTTTGGTTTTCTGTAAAAGGAAAAAAGAAATATCCAGCAAAATTGGCTGGAGGGGTTGATGAAGATTGAAATTTGAACTAGGAGTATTATCAAAAAGCAAAAACTCATTTTAAGTAGAAATTGACTATTGAAACAGTAAATAGGAATAAGGTTTTATGATTGACGAAGCTATCATTTAGCGAAAACCTAGTATAAAAAACGTGTAAAAGACCTTTAAAAATCAGTCTCCTTTACTTCTGAAAATAGGACTAAATTCCTGTTTAATGGAATAAACAAAGCCCACATTTGTTTGAATGTGGGCTTTGTTTATGAATAAGATAAATATTTACTCAGCTTTCAAAGACGTTTCGGTTGAGTAATTAGAAATTATAGAAATTGGAATTGAATGTAATTGCATAATCAATTCTAAAAATCAATTTGATGATTGGCTTGCCAAAAGTGATAAAACGTCAAATTTTTGATATAAAATCACTTTTAAAATCACCCATAAACTTTATCTCTTTTTAAAATTCTCTTTTATTTCCTTCACATCATCCATTTCTGGACCTTTCATGATTTTTCTCCAGTCGATGTTTCGATTGTATATTTTCATGGATTTTTCCACATTAAATACCCTTGGGTCGTGCATTTCTAACGTGTAGGGCGTAAAGTCTGGTTTTGAAGTAAAAAAATCTTGAAGCAACGACGCTGTTACATCATATTGGTTTACATAAGGTACTTTCAGAATGTTGTAAATAGTTTTCAAAATAGAACCAAAGTTGGCGTGTGTATTGCTCACATACCCTTTTTTGACATACGGTCCAGCTAGCATGAGTACAGATCTATGGGCATCTATGTGATCAACACCCCCTTGCGGGTCATCTTCGGTGATGATTACCAGCATATTTTTCCAATAGGGTGTTCGAGAAAGAAAATGCAAAATACGACCCACCGCCAAGTCATTATCAGCTACGTACGACGCTCTTGTATCATAACCGTCTTTAGGTCGTGGGTCTGAAGTATGGTCGTTAGGAATTTGTACCGTGACCAACGATGGCATTTTTTCTTTTCCCTTCAACCACATTTTAGAAAACTCTTCCTCAAATTGGTTCATCCTAAATTGGTCAGGAATATTGGTGTTATATCCTGCATAATTATGGCTAGTACGGCTATACAATGCCTTTTGCATCGGCACCATCACTCCATGCCCAGCACCGGTTGCTGTATCTGCCCAGCTTTCTCTTACGTGAGCGGTTTCGTTAGCTTCACCAAAATTATAAAAGGATACATTTTTCCTTTCCATTGCTTCCCAAATGCCACCTTTTTCGGCATAATCCTCTGGATCCATGCTACCTGTTGAGCCTGGAAAACGCCTTCCTGCAGCAGTGCTGAAGTATTTTGCGGTTTTATCAACACTTGAGTTAGCTTCTACCCATTCGTTGGGTATTACGCCCATCATCCAATGGTGTCCGTGGATGGAGGCATCGCTATCGCAATAAAAATTATCGCTAAAAGCAAAGGTTTTAGCAATTTTATGGTGGTTGGGGGTAACTTTCATTTGTGGAAATTTTCCGCTTAAACTATCTGGTAGCGTATATTCGCAATTCACCCCAAATCTTGCCAAAGTGGAATCGCCTTTGCCCGTTTTGAGTTGCCCAAATATTTCATCGTAAGTCCTGTTTTCTTTGGTAATGTAAACGATATGTTTGATTGGGCTATTTCCAGAGGAAGGGTCAATCGGTAAAGGATTGTTATCTATCTTTTTTGTTTTTTCTGTAAATGTATTTGAAATGGTTTGTTGCGTATAAGTTTTTAAAGTAGCAACATCCGGCATAGGTATTTTTTGAAATGTCCCCAGTTGAATATTCCCAACATAAGTTCCTTGGGCTGGAGCTACAAAATCTTTGCCTCCATTAGGACCAGCACCTAATCCACGGCAGGTAATAGCATAAATATTGGTTTCATCGGGTGAAAGTAAAACTCGCGTAGGGCCCCAGCCGGAAGGGATAAGTCCAATAGTTTTCTTTGAATTCACATCTACGACAGCAATCGCATTCATGCCCAATAATGCAACATAAAGCGTTTTTTCGTCTTTACTTAGCGTAATACCGAAGGGTAAAACACCTCTATATTTGTCAATTCTTTTGTCTATATTGATAGGAATATGGGCAACAATTTTATGAGCATTGAAGTCAATAACTGAAATATTATCATTGGTGGCATTGGTTACGTAAATATATTTACTCCCCACTGCAATTGAATTGGGACTTGCCCCTCCAACTACTTCTGTTCCCTCAATCATTTCGCCAATTTGATATCCCGTCTTAAACTTGTCAACAACTTTATTCGTGTTCAAATCTATTGAAAAAATACTCATGGCCTCGGGTGTCAAAGGACTGCCCACACCCGGGGCAAATTGCCCGTCAACAGTCGTGCCGTTGATTGATTCTTTGGTATTATCGCCATACGGATGTCTAGAAATGAGCTTTTCATTATAATTCTTTTCGTTAATTCCTTCTACCATCGGATACGCATACATACCTACATTGGCCACAAATGCCATTTTTTTGTCTTTGCTCAAAGCTAATCCAAATGGCTGGCGACCCACATCGATTGATTTTTTTAAGGTTTTAGTTTTCAAATCGTACCTCACCAACCTGAAATTTCCTCTATCCAAAACAAGCAACTCATCTTTATCAAAGAGCAAATCAGACGTAAAACTATCTACGTATTTTATTCCATCAACTGTACCATTGAGTGAAATAGAATCTACCATTTTTTTAGCTGAAATATCATAAACGAGCACAGCCCCATTGTCGCCGCCACTAAGGTAAAGCGTATTATTATCGTCCGCAAAGGCCACGCCTATAAACGAGCTTTCACCCAAAGGCTTCGCTTTTTCTTCGTAGGAAGGAATTCTTGTTGTACCCAAATTCTCCAAATTAATGATTGTAAATACGCTATTGTGTAGGATTGCGGCTTTTTTCCCATCTGGCGACAGACTCATGCCAAAAGGGTCATTCGTGATTCGCACCACATTGCCAGCAGGTCGTACCCAACGACCACTTGGCAAAACAGTAGTACCGTTTAAATTTATCTGTGCGTATTGGTCACGGCCAGGCACTTCCAAAATTTTCTTTTCTTTCACTTGGGCAAAAACTGAAATATTTGCCAAACTGATAAATAGCAATAAAATTAATCTCATGATGATATTTTTCTGATTATACATTTAAGGACAATAATAGTAACTTAAATAATAAGTCAATCTTATAACCTGTTATGATTGTGTAAAATTTTAGTTTTTTCAAAATATTGTCTATAACAGTCAATGAAGGTTCTTCGTCAATTTTGGTGAAAGAATAATTTCTAGGTAAATCCAAGATTTTAGATTGATTTAAATGCGGTTTAATTCTACTAAAATCATGTAATTTCATTTTTGAAAAATAAGTTGGGTTTAATCAAAATTGTGGGGAATTATATTTCAAGTATTTTTGGGCATTTCTAACAAACAAAATGCAAATATTATTGCAAAAGAATTTTCTTTTTAATTTATACAATAATTAAGATCATAGTCATTTTCGATGTACACAGTTCGATGATTTTTCAAATAATCAAACGCATATTTTCGAGTAAAAGGACAAATCTCTCCTACACTATTTTTAGAATTTTCTGCTCTCAAAGTTTGCTTACATCAATCTCTCGGCGTGGTACTTTCGCCACTTTCCCCCGACATTCACATTATTTCTGCACTCGTTTGCTTTTTTAGATTTTTCCATGCAAATTTACTTTCAGCAATTCCATTGTGGCAATTAAGATGGTGGGGTGGGTTGACTGGCTGGCTGGGAGTCTTGCGACGCCAAATTAGAGCAGTCGCAAAGTTGGTTTTCTCTAACACAAAGCATTTGTAAAGGTCTGATAATTAACCCTAAAACTATTCCGAAACCATTAAAAACCTTGTCGTTGAAAGCAAAATAATAAATGCAGCCAAAATTCTTAAAAAAGATGCTTCGCTTGTCGATTCTCTCAAATTTTTTTTAAACAAATCACTTCCAATGCAAATCGGGCAGTATAATCAAATCCAAAAATGCTTGGATGAAATCGATAATCCTAACGATAAAAACCACCATATTTCGCATATATACGGTCTTTTTTCATCCAATCAGATTTCAGTTTATTGCACACCCGAACTTTTTGAGGCTTCTAAAAACTCATTGATTTATAGTGGCGATGTCTCGACAAGCTGGAGCATGGGCTTGAAAGTAAATAGGTGTGCGAAACTAAAAGATGGTAATTTTGTCTGCACTTGGGCTGTTACCTTATCACTTCAAAAACTAACAAATTAAACAGAGATTAAAATGTTAAATACAGTATCAAAAATTTGTGGCAAAGCCTTTTTATGGTTTTCGATGAATGTTGCCACTGCACAAGTAACGCTAACTAATCCAATCTTAACAGGCTTTTATCCTGACCCAAGTATTGTAAAAGTTGGGGCAGATTATTATTCTGTACATTCTACTTTTTCATATTTCCCAGGTTTGCCCATCATGCACAGCCGTGATTTAAAAAACTGGAAACAAATAGGGAATGTAATCACCCGTCCTTCTCAGATGGATTTTATGGGCGAGCGTATGAGCCGTGGACTTTTTGCTCCTGCCATTACTTATTATAAAGGTATCTACTACGTTACCTGTACCGATATTGACCATGACGGAAACTTCGTTGTTACAGCCACAAATCCAGCCGGCCCGTGGAGCGACCCTATAAAAATGAGCCAAGTAAGAGGAATTGACCCTTCCATTTATTTTAATGAAACAACTGATAAAGCTTATGTAATTTACAACAGCGATGCACCTGATAATAAGCCATTATACCCTGGCCACCGAACAGTGCAAATGTATGAGTTTGATTACAAAAACTTAAAAACTATTGGCGAGAAAAAGCAATTGATAAACGGCGGTGTAGATATTACCAAAAAACCAGTTTGGATAGAAGGTCCACACATTTTGAAACGTAACGATTGGTATATTTTGTATTGTGCTGAAGGAGGAACTTCGGTCAATCACTCACAAGTGGCCTTACGTAGCAAAGACATTTGGGGGCCTTATGTGCCTTATGAAGGAAATCCTGTGTTGACCCAAAGAGGTTTACCAGCCGACCGCCCAAATCCAATTACTTCGGCTGGACACGCTCAATTTATCGAAGGCCCAGACGGAAATTGGTATTCAATTTTCTTAGCAGTTCGCCCTTACGAAGGCGATTATTACAATACTGGTCGTGAAATGTTCATTGCTCCGCTTACATGGGTAAACGACTGGCCGATGATTGAACAAGGCGAAAAAGTCATCGAATACAAATACAAAACGAACATAAAAGAAGTAAAACAAAAAGGTGCATTGCCTCAAAATGGCAATTTTGATTATACCATGAAGTTTGACAAAGGTCTCGATCTTTCGATGATGCATTTACGAACGGTGGATAGTAGTTCATTTAAAACCTCTAAAAATGGACTAACGCTTAAACTAAAACCCGAAACGATTACTGAATTGGGTAATCCATCATTTGTAGGCAAGCGTCAGCAACATTTAACAAGCTCGGCAGAAACCGAACTTAATTTTTCGCCGAAATCAGAAAAAGAGAAGGCGGGTTTAGTAATATATCAAGACGAAAGCCATTTTTACTTTTTGGCAAAATCTATCAAAGACGGTAAAACACAGGTAGAATTATACAAGAGTGTTCACCGCAAAAAAGAGGTAGAATTAATTAATACCCTGCCAATCGGAAACGGAAAATTAGTTTTGCGTATAGCTACAAAAGGTGACAAATGCGATTTTGCTATTTCTGAAAACGGCAAAGATTTCAAAGTTTTGGCTGAGAATCAAGACGGAAAGCACCTTTCTACGAAGTTTTCAGGTGGCTTTGTAGGTTGTGTATACGCGATGTACGCCACTTCAAATGGCGAAAAATCAGATAATAACGCAACATTTAAGTATTTGAAATATAGTGGCAATGATGCGGTTTTGAAGTAATTTGATAATTGAGATTAAAGGGTTTTTTACAATAATAATGGTATTAAAAACCATATCTGAAAAGATTTTTCGAAATATGAAAAGTAAATTATTGGGTATCATAACGTTCATCAGTCTGCTTTTGGGCGAAGAAAGCTTTGCCCAAAAGCAGGTGGCTATCAACCCTATTATCCATGCCGATGTGCCTGATTTGTCGATGATTCGTGTGGGCGATACTTATTATATGAGTAGTACCACCATGCACATGAGTCCAGGTTTGCCGATAATGAGTTCAAAAGACTTGGTAAACTGGAAGCTGGAAAGTTATTGCTATGACAGATTGGTAGAAAACGATGCTATGAGTCACAATAATGGTCAAAATACCTACGGTCGAGGCTCTTGGGCAAGTTGTATCCGTTATCATAATGGAGAATTTGTGGTAAGCACTTTTGCCGCCACATCGGGCAAAACGCATATTTATACGGCAAAAAATATCAAAGGTCCTTGGCAAGAAAAAACATTTAAACCAGCCTACCACGACCATACTATTTTCTTCGATGACGATGGTAAAGTATATATGATTTACGGAGTTGGCAAACTCAAAATTTTAGAATTAAAGTCAGATTTGAGTGGAATAGCTGATGGAGTCCGAAGAAAAAGTTTTGATAGAAAATGCTTCTGCTCCAGCTGGAGATAAAATTATGTTGAGTGCAGAAGGCTCGCAGCTTTTCAAAAAAGATGGCAAATATTATCTATTCAATATCTGTTGGCCACGAGGTGGAATGCGAACAGTTATTATTCATCGTGCCGATAAAATAACTGGACCTTGGGAAGGAAAAATTGGTTTACAAGATTTGGGTGTGGCTCAAGGAGGCTTGATTGACACGCCAGATGGACGTTGGTTTTCGTACCTTTTTCGTGATAATGGCGGCGTGGGGAGAATCCCGTATTTAGTGCCTGTCGAGTGGAAAGATGGTTGGCCAGTTTTAGGAGAAAACGGCAAAGTGCCAATGGCTTTGAATCTTCCAGCCAATAAAAGTTTGATACCAAACCTTGTAAATTCAGATGAATTTTCTCGAAAAAAGGGAGAAGCTGCTTTACCCTTAGTTTGGCAATGGAATCATAATCCTGATAATTCGCTTTGGTCAGTTTCTGAACGAAGAGGCTTTCTTCGACTGAAAACGGGTAGAATTGATACCTCTGTTGTATCGGCAAAAAATACACTTACGCAGCGTACTATTGGGCCCGAAAGTACAGGTTCTATTGTTTTAGATGCCTCAAAAATGAAAGAGGGTGACATAGCGGGATTGGGTTTACTTCAAAAAAAATATGGATTTGTGGGCGTAAAAATTGAAAGTGGTACAAAATCTATTATCATGGTAAGTACAAAAGTAGGCAAAGCTGTTGAAATAGAGAAAGTTTCGATGACACAAAATACCGTTTTCCTCAAAGCTGAATGTAATTTCAAAGACCGAGATGACATTGCTCATTTCTTTTATAGTCTCGACGGAAAAGCATGGACTAAGATAGGAGAACCTCAAAAAATGCCATATACATTACCGCATTTTATGGGGTATAGATTTAGTCTTTTCAATTATGCAACTAAAAACATTGGTGGCTTTGCCGACTTTGACTATTTTAGAATAGAAGATAAAATTTCAGAAAAATAAAACTTTAGCCAAAACGATGAAAAAAATACTGCTTACAATTAGCATATCTATGTTGATAGGCAATTCTTTTGCCCAAGACCTTAATTTTCATATTTATCTCTGCATTGGTCAGTCAAATATGGAAGGTGCGGCTCGTATAGAAGCCCAAGATACCATAAATATAGACAGTCGTTTCAAAATTTTGGAGGCCTTAGACTGTCCAAAACTAAACCGTCAAAAAGGACAATGGTACACTGCAAAGCCACCACTTTGCCGTTGTGATACTCGTCTTTCGCCAGCCGATTATTTTGGTAGAACTATGATTCAGAATATGCCTCAAAATCAATCTATCGGCTTGGTTCATGTGGCTGTGGCAGGAAGTAAAATTGAAATTTTTGATAAAGTAAAATACAAAACCTATCTTGATTCATCAGCTAAAGAAAAACCTTGGATGATAAATATGGCCAATTCTTACGGTGGAAATCCTTATGAAAGATTAATTGAAATAGCAAAAATTGCCCAAAAATCAGGGGTAATTAAAGGGATTTTGCTTCATCAAGGCGAGTCGAATACTGGCGATAAAACTTGGCCAGCTCAAGTGAAAAAGATTTATGATGATATTTTAGCAGATTTAGGTATTGACCCAAATTCTATTCCTCTGTTAGCTGGTGAAATGGTGGCTGCCGAGCAAGGCGGCAAATGTGCCAGTCATAATACAATCATTGCAGCACTTCCGCAATCAATTCCTAAAGCCATTGTAGTTTCGTCCATTGGTCTTTCTGCTGCCAAAGATGGTTTACATTTCGCCTCAGCAGGTGTGCGTGAGTTTGGAAAACGTTATGCCGAAACCTTAATGCAATATTCTAAAAAATAAGTAGAAATATTTCTCGAAAAAAAATGAAAACTAAATTACTTATCATTGCTGCTCTTTTCTGTGGATTTTCTGCTTTTTCGCAGGAGAAAATCAATTTATATCCAAATGGCGTTCCAAATTCTAAGCCGTCAACTGTTACCGAAACAGGGGCAGACAAAGGGCTATTCAAAGGAATTACCAACCCGACGCTTGAATATATCAAGCCTGAAAAACCTAATGGTACTGCCATAATTGTAATAGCTGGTGGTGGTTATGGGGTTATTGTCTATAACGGAGAAGGACTGGGAACTGCTAAAAGTTTGGCCGAAAAAGGTATTTCAGCTTTTGTACTAAAATATCGTTTGCCAAACGATGAAATTATGCAAGATAAGAAAATCGGACCCCTGCAAGATGTACAACAGTCAATCAAATATTTGCGTGAAAATGCTGATAAATATGGCATTGATAAAAATAAAATTGGTGTAATGGGTTTCAGTGCGGGTGGGCATTTGGCAAGTACAGCTGCTACTCATTTTGAAAAATCATACATAGAGAACGTTCAAAATACTAATCTTAGACCTGACTTTCAGATTTTGGTTTATCCAGTAATTACGATGCAAGATGCCCTTACGCACGGCGGTTCGCGTGATGCTTTAATTGGCAAAAATCCTTTGCAAGAAGATAAAGACTTGTTTTCTAATGATTTACAAGTAAAAACCAATACGCCAATCACTTGGTTGACCCATGCCGCCGACGATAAAGTGGTGGATGTTGATAATAGTATTCAATATTTTGAGCAATTACGCAAAAATAAAGTCGAGGTAGAAATGCACATTTTTCCGAAAGGTGACCATGGATTTATATTTCGCCAAAAAGGATGGATGACCCCGCTTTTTGATTGGATGGAACGAAATAAAATTATTTAAAACCGACCTAATCACAAATGTGATGCCTTACCAATATCATATCAAATGCTGCCAAAACCAACAAAGATTTCAAATTGCTTTTTTTAGGAATTGGCACAGAATATTTCTTGTATAAAGGCACAACCGAATGAGAAAACTATTTGAAAGACAAGAAAATTAATTTCAAAAGTTACGTAACTGACGGTGGGCATACTTGGATGAACGTGAAGAAATACCTCAATCAAACATTGCCATTTTTATTTAAATAAAAACATAAAATTTAATATTCAACCCGTAAAAAATGAAAAACTTCCTCAAAATTAGCCTGCTTGCTTTATCAATAATGAGTAGTATCAACTTTGTACAAGCCCAACAGCTTGCCATTGTCGAAGATTTCAAGCCTTCTTCACTCAACCAACCGCAACAAGAATATCCAATGGTAAACTCTCAAGGATATGCACGTTTTAAAATTGCAGCTCCCACTGCCGATAGCGTTAGAGTAAGTTTAGGTTTGGGCGGGCGTGGTGGTACTAAACTCGCCAAAGCCGAAGATGGAACTTGGATGGGAACTACAGAGGGCCCTATGGACGAAGGTTTTCACTACTATAATGTAAAAATTGACGGGGGCAAATTCAACGACCCGGGCACATTAAATTACTATGGTTCAGTTCGTTGGGAAAGTGGCATTGAGATTCCAGCAGCAGACCAAGATTTCTATGCTCTAAAAAATGTTCCTCACGGAAATGTTCAACAAATTCTGTTTCCTTCACTGAGCACTGGCACTTCTCGCCGAGCATTTGTTTATACACCCCCTGGTTACGAAAAAGGGAAAGGAAAATATCCAGTTTTGTATTTACAACACGGTTGGGGCGAAGATGAAACTGCTTGGATGAATCAAGGAAGAGCCAATTTGATTATGGATAACCTCATTGCCGATGGAAAAATCAAGCCTTTTATAATTGTGAATACTTATGGAATGACAAATGAAGTGAAATGGGGTAAAATGAAAGAATTCAAAATCGATGGTTTTCAAACTGTATTAGTTGATGAATTGATTCCCTTTATTGATGCCAATTTCAGAACAATCGCCAAAAAAGAACAGCGTGCAATGGCGGGTCTTTCGATGGGTGGAATGGAAACAAAGACCATTTCTCTGAACAAACCAGATGTGTTTGCCTACTACGGTTTATTAAGTGGCGGAACTTACGCTTCAACCGATTTTAAGGATAAACCACAGCCAAAATTGATATTTTTGAGTTGCGGAAGTAAAGAACGCCCTGATGGTATTCGCAAGGCATTAGAAGAATTAAAAACAGCTGGTTTTAATGCAGTAAGTTATATTTCAGAAGGAACGGCCCACGAATTTCAAACATGGAGACGCAGTTTGCATGCAATGGCTCCTTTGCTTTTTAAATAATTACCAAAAACCCCTCTCAAAAGTAGAGGATTTTTGGTGTTTTTAAATCGTTGAAAAACAATAAATTACAAAAATCTATTCACATGAAAAATTTTATATTCGCTTTCTTGATTTTGTGCAGTTTCATTTCTTTCGCACAAAAAATGGAAAAAGAAATGCCAAAAGGTTATGAACAAGAAAAAATGGGCATAACCAAAGGCAAAATTGATACGGTTCAATACGAATCCAAAACAGTGGGAAGCACTCGTAAAACATTGGTTTATACGCCGCCAAACTACGATAAAAAGAAAATATATCCTGTATTTTATCTCCTTCATGGTATCGGTGGTGACCATTTAGAGTGGTTTAAAGGAGCAAATCCTCAAAATATCTTGGATAATCTTTTTGCTGAAGGAAAAATTCAACCGATGATTGTAGTGATGCCAAATGGTCGAGCTATGAAAGACGACCGTTCATCGGGCAATATTATGGCTCCAGACAAAGTTCAAGCTTTTGCAACTTTTGAAAAAGACCTATTAAATGACCTTATTCCTTTTATCGAAAAAACATATCCTGCACTTACCGATAAGGATAATCGAGCAATTGCGGGTCTTTCGATGGGTGGTGGTCAATCACTTAATTTTGGTTTAGGAAATTTAGACAAATTTTCGTGGGTTGGGGGATTTTCTTCCGCCCCAAATACCAAAGTGCCAAAGGAGTTAATGCCAAATCCAGAAGAAGCTAAAAAGAAATTGAAGTTACTCTTCATTTCTTGTGGCGATGCCGATGGACTAATAACATTTAGCAAACGTACGCACGAATATATGTATGAAAATGATGTGCCACATATTTATTATTTGGAAGCAGGTGGACACGATTTCAAAGTTTGGAAGAACGGGCTGTATATGTTTTCGCAGTTTTTGTTTAAACCTACAAATCCAAGTAGTTTTACTAAATATTCGGTGCTCGGAATACCCGCTGCCAGCAATATCCGTAATGCAAAATACCCACAGATTTTACCCGATAATCGAGTGATTTTCAAAGTAAAAGCTCCAGAAGCTCAAAAAGTGCAAATAGATTTGGGCAAAAAATACGACATGGTAAAAGACACCGGTGGATTTTGGAACGTGACAACCGATTCAATCAGTCGTGGGTTTCATTATTATTCACTTTTAATTGATGGCGTAACCGTTGCCGACCCAGCAAGCGAAACTTTTTATGGTATGAGCCGCATGGCAAGTGGCATAGAAATCCCATACAAAGAAGGTGGCTTTTATGCCTTGAAAGACGTGCCACATGGCGATATCCGAATCAAAAAGTATTTCTCAAAAGCCACTAACTCTTGGCGAGAAATGTATTTATATACCCCAGCAGGTTATGATAAATCAACTGAAAAATATCCAGTTTTGTACCTTTTGCACGGCGGTGGCGAAGACCAACGTGGTTGGGCGACACAAGGAAAAACGGATTTGATTTTAGATAATCTCATTGCTGAAAACAAAGCTAAGCCAATGATTATCGTGATGGTTGATGGCAATTTCTACGGCGGTGGTGGAGTTGCAGGATTTGGTATTCAACAACTCAATCAATTTGAAAATGAACTAAAAAATGCCGTAATTCCATTTGTGGAAGCGAATTATAGAGTCATGACCGATGCCAAAAATCGAGCTTTGGCAGGTCTTTCGATGGGTGGCTTGCAAACTTTGCACACAGGCGTTCGCAATTCTGATTTATTCAATTATCTCGGGGTTTTTAGTTCGGGTTGGTGGGCAAATAATACCAAACTTTCAGACCCACAATATGAATTCATGAAAACAAACAAAGATAAAATCAATGCCAACATCAAAGAGTTTTGGATTTCGCAAGGTGGCAAAGAAGACATTGCTCACGCAAATTGCCAAATTATGATGAAAAAAATGGATGAAATGGAAATAAAATACCATTATAGTGAATATGCTGGCGGACATACTTGGCCAGTATGGCGACATGACATATATTTGTTCTCTCAGTTATTGTTTAAGTAAAACCAATTTAGAAATAAAGTGAAAAAAATAATCTTATCATTTATTGCAGGCTGTATTGTTCTCACTGCAACAGCCCAAACCAAAATCACACTGAATACGGATTTGGCAAAAACTACAATCAATAAACATATTTACGGACACTTTGCCGAGCATTTGGGTCGCTGTATTTATGGTGGAATGTATGTTGGTGAAAGCAATACCAAAATTCCGAATACTGCTGGTGTACGTAACGACGTAATTGCTGCCCTCAAAGACCTCAAAGTACCAAATCTACGTTGGCCAGGAGGATGTTTTGCTGATGCTTATCAGTGGAAAGACGGTATCGGGCCGAAAGAAAAACGCCCTAAAATGGTCAATGTTTGGTGGGGAGGCGTAACCGAAGATAACAGTTTCGGTACACATGATTTTCTTGACCTTTGTGAAAAAATCGGAGCAGAACCGTACTTGGCAGGAAATGTCGGTAGTGGCTCAGTGCAAGACTTGGCCGACTGGGTAAGTTACGTAAACCAGCCAACGGGTAGCCCAATGTCTGACCAACGTATTCAAAACGGTCGTAAACAACCTTGGAACGTAAAAATCTGGGGTGTTGGTAATGAGGCATGGGGCTGTGGCGGAAACATGACTCCCGAATATTACGCAAATATTTACCGCCAATACGCTACTTTTATGAAAGATATTACGCCCGAGTCTAAACTTTATAAAGTAGCATCAGGTGCCAGTAGTAACGATTTTGCGTGGACTGAAACTTTAATGAAAAACATTCCGCATAACATGATGTCGGCGTTGGCATTGCACCACTATTCAGTTTTGAGTTGGAAAGATACAAAAGGCCCATCGGTAGATTTTACTGAAGCACAATATTTCAAAACAATGGATGAAGCTTGGAAAATGGAAGAATTCATAACTAAGCATGGCACCATCATGGACAAATACGATCCACAGAAAAAAATTGATTTAATTGTGGACGAATGGGGAGGTTGGTACGAAACTGACGCTGAAGGCAAAGGAGCTTTATACCAACAAAATACCATGCGTGATGCAATGATTGCAGGTTTGACGCTCAATATTTTCAATAATCACGCTGACCGTGTTCGTGGGGCAAACTTAGCTCAAATCGTCAATGTTTTGCAAGCAGTTATTCTTACAAATGAAGAAAAAATGTTGCTAACGCCTACATTTCACGTAATGAAAATGTATAACGTACATCAAGATGCTATGCTTGTACCGATGAACATCGAATCGCCAATTTATGAGTTCAATGGCAAAAAACTGACCGCAGTAAATTCATCGGCTTCAAAAGACGCTTCGGGAGCATTAAATATCTCGTTGACTAATATTGATTTCCGCAAATCACACGAGGTTACAATTAATCTCAGAGGTGAAGATTTTTCAAAAGTTTCGGGACAAATCTTAGCATCTACAAATATTAGCGACCACAATACTTTTGAGCAGCCAAATAAGGTTTCGGTTAAAGATTTTTCTGGAGCAAAACTGGAGAAAGGTGTATTAAAACTCACAATTCCAGCCTATTCTGTTATTGTTTTGAAAGTAACTAAGTAGTTTAGCTTTGAAAAAATCAGAATTCGACAACCAAGAAGGCAATCCTTTATAAGCTTGATAAAGAAAATGGCAAAGCCAATTTAATACCTTTCACTATTTTATTTCTGATTCCATGAGATAGAATTTGAATATTTTTAATAAAGAAATTGCCGCAATGGAATTGCCGCAATGGAATTGCCGCAATGGAATTGCCGCAATTTTACTACATATATTTGTTAAACAATATCATAATTGTGTTATAATAACACATAAATAAAAATGAAGATTACATACACAATAGGAGTTGATTATGGAACAGATTCGGTACGGGCATTGGTTGTGAATACCCAAACTGGTGAAAATGTTGGAACAGCCGTACATTATTATAAGCGTTGGAAACAAGGGCTGTACTGTAATCCGTCAATTTCGCAATTCAGACAACATCCACTTGATTATCTTGAAGGGCTTGAAAGTGCTGTAAAAGAAGCATTAGAAAATCTTTCAGCAGAAATCAAACAAAATATTGTTGGTATTTCGATTGATACAACGGGTTCTACGCCTGTAGCTGTCGATGAAAATGGAACTCCTTTGGCGATGCTGCCTGAATTTGCCGAAAATCCTAACGGAATGTTTATTCTTTGGAAAGACCACACCGCCAATGCCGAAGCTGAAGAAATCAATCGATTGGCACGTAGTTGGAGCGTTGATTTTACAAAATATGTAGGTGGAATTTATTCTTCTGAATGGTATTGGGCAAAGATTCTCCGAACACTTAGAGTAGATAAAAGTATTCGTGAAAAAGCCTTTTCTTGGGTGGAGCATTGCGATTGGATTTCAGCCGTTTTGACTGGCGATACAAATCCACTCACGATGAAACGTTCTCGCTGTGCAGCAGGTCATAAAGCCATGTGGCACGAAGAATTTGAAGGACTTCCCTCGGATGCTTTTTTCACAAAACTTGACCCACTTTTGGCTGGATTACGTGAGCGACTTTTCAGAAATACCTATACTTCTGATGAGTCAATGGGCAAAATATCGGCAGAATGGGCAACAAAATTAGGACTTTCGCAGAATGTAACCATAGGCGTTGGGGCTTTTGATTGCCACATGGGAGCAGTTGGTGCAGCAATCGAACCGTATGATTTTGTGCGTGTGATGGGTACTTCTACATGCGATATGCTCATTGCTCCTAACCGTGGCGACGGACCGCTCGAAATTGGTCATTTGCTTATTAAAGGCATTTGCGGGCAAGTTGATGGCTCAATTATTCCGAATATGCTCGGTATGGAAGCAGGACAATCGGCTTATGGTGATTATTATGCGTGGTTTCAAAGTGTTATCACCGAACCTGTGCGTGAACTTTTAGGTGAAAAAGCCGCCGAAGAACTTTCACAAAAACTGATTCCTTACTTATCAGAGAAGGCTTCCCTCCTACCCATTTTAGAAAATGACCCAGTTGCAACCGATTGGATTAACGGACGACGAACTCCCGATGCGAATCATGAGTTAAAAGCTGCATTTATGGGTCTAAATTTAGGCACAGATGCTATAAAAATATTTAAAATGATTGTAGAAGCAACGGCTTTCGGCTCGAAGGCAATTGTTGATAGATTTATCAGTGAAGGTGTACCAATTAAGCAAGTAATTGCCATTGGTGGAGTTGCGAAGAAATCCCCATTTGTGATGCAAACACTTTCGGATGTGCTTAATATGCCAATAAAAGTGGCAAGTTCCGACCAAGCTTGTGCTTTGGGTGCAGCAATGAATGCCTCGGTAGCGGCGGGCGTTTTTAATAATCTTCAAGATGCACAAAAAGCGATGGGTTCGGGTTTTGATGCTCATTACGAACCACGTGCGGTTTTTACAGAAATTTATCAGGAATTATACAAGAAATATCAAAGTTTAGGAAAGTTTACTGAGGGGGAATTATGATTTTGAAATGATTAATTCTAAGAATTCTTGTGCCTTAATTGTAGTAATTGGTGGAAAAGGAATTTGTGTTAAAATGTTGTAATGCTTATCATTTGTTACTAAATAATTGGCATTACAAGCAACAGCACAGTCACAAAATTTATCATCATCTGGGTCATTTATAATCAATTTCCAGTTGTAAAATGGCTCGATGCAATAAACATTAGATAAATTCAAAAGTTCTCGAAGTTTTAAATCTGTGCGGTCAAATCCAAGCCTAATGCTTATCTGTTCCTCACATTCATTTAAAATCTCATTGCTTAAATACAAATCAAATTCTTTATTAAGTAGAGCCTGAAAAATAGGGTGATATTTTGAGGACTGAGGAAGCGAAACAAGCAAAACGTTGGTGTCCAAAACAATATTCATACGTTATTGATTTGGGTCATTTAATATATCATCGATATCTTGATCAGTCCACTGTTTTTCTGTCCAAGCATTATCAGCAATAGAAGAAAGGCGTTTGGCAAAATATTTACCCAATAAATCTTTAATCTGAATGAGGTCTTCGTCGGCTACTTGGTGCGAAAAAAGCCTTAGTAATTCTTGCTGAAGATTCGAGAAATATGCTGGTTGATGTAACATAAAATTGATGTTTTAACAAAAATAACAAATAATATTCAGAAATAGCAATGCTTGATTTAAAACAATTTGAAGTTTGGTTTATAACGGGGTAGCCAACATTTGTACGGAAAAGAAACGCTTCTTTAGGTTGATGAACATTGAAAAATGAATTGAGACTTAATGAGGTTTATTTTAGATGATTGTCTATCTTCCCAATTAAAAAAATATTCATTGAAATGTTTTTCCAAATTAACTTAGGCTAGTCAAAGAAATGATTGGAAATTTTGAAATTAAGTTTAAAATCGAGGATTCAATATTTCTTGGAATATACATTTTATGCAAAAACTAAATTGAATTGCAAAATCACATAAAAATATAATGCGTTTAAGTATGGATGAATATAAATCTTTGAAAGAAGAATGTTTCGAGGCAAATATGATGCTTCCCAAACTAGGTTTGGTACTTTTTACATTCGGTAACGTAAGTGCGGTCGATAGAACAAAAGCGGTTTTTGCTATCAAACCAAGTGGTGTTCCGTATGAGTTGCTCAAAGCCGACGATATTGTGATAATGGATTATGATGCGAAAGTTGTAGAAGGAAAAATGCGACCATCGTCTGATACTAAAACTCACGCTCAGTTATACAAAAATTGGGAAGACATTGGTGGAATCACGCATACACATAGCACTTATGCAGTTGCATGGGCTCAGGCTGGCATGGATATACCAATTTTTGGAACAACCCACGCCGACCATACACATCAAGACATCCCGTGTGCTCAGGTTTTGACTGATGAAATGATACAGGGTGATTACGAGTTTGAAACGGGTAATCAGATATTTGATTGTTTTACCGAGAAAAAACTCTCCTACAAAGAAGTTGAAATGGTTTTACTCCAAAGTCACGGACCATTTACTTGGGGTAAAAATGCCGAAAAATCGGTTTATAATGCGGCAGTTTTGGAAGAAGTTGCTCGAATGGCAATGCTTACGCTTCAAATAAATCCAAACACGCCGAGAATAAAAGATACATTACGCATGAAACATTTTGAGCGTAAACACGGCAAAAATGCCTATTATGGACAAGGTTGTTAAACAAATTCACAAGGGCTTTTATAACTAATACTTGAGTGAATTCTTTTATAATTCATGAACTACAAAATTTGAAGTATTTCTGCATTTGGCATCTCCAAACTCCGTGGGTCTGCCTTCACTTCAAGCT
Source organism: Emticicia agri (assembly GCA_945860265.1). GTDB lineage: Bacteria > Bacteroidota > Bacteroidia > Cytophagales > Spirosomataceae > Emticicia > Emticicia agri_A. The sequence goes on from CAMAQF010000003.1 coordinate 80,959, forward strand.
TTTGCATCGAAGAAACTTCCAGAGAAGGAAACCCAAATTCTTCTACTACTTTGCCATTAAGGCAATAAACACCTCGCCCACGAAAAGGATATTTTTCGAGCGATGGTGGAAAATGGGTGGTGTCGAAAAATTCGCCTTGCTCATTTAAAAAATACCCAAATCCCATCAATTTATGATTCTTGGTTCGGACGGGTTTCCATGTAACCAAATAGCCATAAACTTTGATGTTTCGACCGACTAAACTGATAAGATTTTGATCCGTAGTTGAAGTTCTATTTGCTACGGCTACTAACTCAAAAGGACTCGAAATCGAAAAACCTAATAACTCAATTTGGTCGTAGGTATCTTCTAATGGATGACACACCAATGTTGGTAAATGATGCGTTTCTGGCTCGGGACAGCCAAATAGCGTTTGTTTGTAATGGTTTGGCTGAAATCTGCTGTTATACCGAAAATGAGCCTCCCAAAGTAATTCTTTTTTGGGTGTGCCAAAATTTCTAAATGCACCAATCCGAATGAGAATAATTAGTTGTTCTAAACCAATGCTTATTCTACTAACGAAATTTGAAAATGAAGTAAAATGCCCGAAATTCCTTTCCTGCAACAAACCTTCGATAAGTTTGTTTTCGAGCGATTTGATATGTATCCAACCCAACCAAATAACATTACCTTCGATTCTGGTTAGATAATTACTTTCGTTGATTTCGGGGGCTTCGATAACAGCACCGTATCTTCGGGCTTCATGAATATAAAACTCCGTTGAGTAAAAGCCACCAAAATTATTGATTACTGCTACCATAAATTCCAAAGGAAAATAGGTTTTCAAATATAAACTTTGGTAGCTTTCCACGGCAAAACTCGCTGAGTGAGCTTTACTAAAACTATAACCAGAAAAACTTTCAATCTGTCGCCACACCTCTTTGGCCAATTCTTCTGTATATCCTAATTCTTTGCAGTTATTAAACCATTTATCGGTTATTCTTTGAAACTCAGCTTTTGACCTAAATTTTCCCGACATGGCTCTTCTCAAAATATCGGCTTCGGCCAATGTAATGTTCGCAAAGCCATGAGCCACTTTCAAAACATCTTCTTGATAAACCATTACTCCAAAAGTATCCGATAATAGCTCCTGCATTTTGGGGTGTAAGTAACTCACTTGGTGCGGATTATGATATCGCACAATGTATTCTTTCATCATTCCACTCGACGAAACACCTGGACGAATAATCGAACTTGCGGCTACTAAAGTGATATAATTATCGCACCGAAGTTTCCAAATCAGAGAACGCATGGCGGGCGATTCTACATAAAAACACCCCATTGTTTCGTGGTTTTGAAGTTGCCGCTTAATATTTTCATCATCCTTAAATTTTTGAATAGCATGAATATCAATATCAACTCCTCGGTTTTCCTTCACAATATCGACCGCCGTTTTGATATGTCCGAGTCCACGTTGTGAAAGCACATCAAATTTTGCAAATCCAATATCTTCGGCTACATACATATCAAATTGACATATCGGAAAACCCTTTGGCATTGGTTGTAGAGCCGTATAATTTGATAAAGGTTCTTCCGAAATCATAATACCTCCTGCATGAATCGACAAACTATTTGGATAATCTTCTAAAAGTGGAGCATATTGAAAAATGTACTTAGTGTATTCATTCTGACTTGCTTTTTCGGGATATTTAATCATTTCATCAATCTCTGATTTGGGCAAACCAAAAACCTTGGCCAGTTCTCTAACCGCCGAACGGTCTTGAAAAGTATTGTAAGTGGCCAGCAAACAAACATACTCTTTTCCGTATCGTTTAAAAACATAATCGATGATTTCGTCTCTTTCATCCCAACTAAAATCAATATCAAAATCAGGTGGAGAAGTGCGAAAAGGATTGATGAAACGTTCAAAATACAAGTCTAATTCTATCGGATTGACATCGGTGATACCAACGCAATAGGCCACAATTGAGTTTGCTCCCGAACCACGCCCAACGTGAAAATACCCTCTCGACCTTGCATAACGAATAATGTCCCAAGTAATCAAAAAATACGAACAAAAGTTTAATTCATAAATAATCGTCAATTCTTTCTCTATCCTTTCTTGAGCAGCTTTATTGTTTTTGCCGTACCGATAAATCATGCCATCAGTAGTCAGTTTCCTCAATAGCTCAATATCATCAGTTTTGTTATTGGTAAATAATCGTTTGTTTTTGCTGGTTTTAAAATCAAAATCAAAACTGCATTGCTCGCTTATGGCCTTTGTTTTTTCAAGCCATTCTTCAAAATACTGAAAATTTTCAAAGAGTTTCTGTTCTTCAATTGGCCATTCGGATGGATTCGCTTCGGCATATTTGGGTAATTTACTTAAAAGTGTATTGTGGTCAATGGCTCGTAAAAGTCTATGCAAATTGAAATAGATTTTATTGAAAAAAGTAAGTGTATGAATAGCGATAATTTTCTCGAAACCTTGTTTATTCTGAAAACGGTAAGTTTTCGGGATTTCCCAAAAATGAACGCCAATAAATTCGTGATTTTCTAAAACTTGACTTGTTTCTAGAAAATCAAGCGGATAAATGTTAAAAACATTTTTAAACGAAGGAGCTTTGCTCGGAAAATCCTTTTTTTTATCCAAATAATCAGTCAAAAAATAATTAATTTCTCGGAAACCCTCATTGTTTTTGGCTAAACAGATGTATTTCAATTCATCCCCATTTCTAAACTCCACTCCTACTATTGGCCGAATATTGGCAGCATTACACGCTTTTACAAAATCAAAAACTCCTGAAGTATTATTAATATCAGTCAATGCCAAGCAGCCAATACCCAACTCAATGGCCTTATTTACAAGGTCTTGGACAGTAATTGTACCATAGCGAATACTAAAATATGAATGACAGTTTAAGTACATCAATGATAAGTGCTAACGCACAATTAAAAATTAAAAATTAAGATGGGGTCTCCCGAGCGATTAAAATACATTTAGTTAGTAGTCAAGCTAATGATTATCAACAAATTACATGGCTTTTATTTGCCTTAGATATTTAATGGATGTTTATTCTGTTGATAATTGGTTTTGCGGACAAATCTTGGTTTTCGAGCCGAGTACAGCACCATACCAAATGCCCGACCAATGAGCCGACTGCCATATTTGATTCTGACTTCATCCATTGCTTGATATAAACCAGCCATTTCGGCGGTATTATCAAATAAATTGATTTGGCTAAATCCCTGTACCAATTTGCTGAATCGCACCCCAACAAGTCGAATCAAGAGTCGTTTATCATAGAGTTTTTCAAAAAGGTCGGTTACTTTCTCTATAATCGTTTGGTCATCGGTGGTGTATGGAATGTTAAATTGTTTGGTGTGAGTATCAAAATTTGAATACCTGATTTTTACTGTAACACAGCCCGTGCATTGCTGTTTTTGGCGAAGCTCAAAAGTCATTTCTTCAACCATTTTCAGCAATACAGCCTTGAGTTTGTTTACATCGGTAGTATCTTTATCGAAAGTAATTTCTTTTGAAATCGACTTTTTATCGTGGTATGGCTCAATGGGAGTATTATCCAAACCATTGGCTCTCTCCCAAAGCATTGTGCCGTTTTTACCAAATACACTTTCGAGCATCTTGCGTGGCATTTCTGCCAAAGAACCAATGTTTTGAATGCCCATATTTCTGAGGGTTTGACCAGTAACCGAACCCACCATTGGCAATTTACTGACCGAAAGCGGCCATAGAAATGATCTTTCATTACCCGCCAAAATGTGGCATTGCCCATTGGGTTTTACTTCGTTGGTTGCCACTTTCGATACCGTTTTATTGCTTGCCAGACCAAATGAAATAGTCAACCCTGTTTCTTTACAGATGTCGTTTTTGATTTGGGTCGAATATTTCAAGCAACCGAAATACTTGTCCATACCCGATAAATCGATATAAAACTCATCAATCGAGGCTTTTTCAAGCACGGGAACTCTATCAGATATGATTTGAGTAACTATATCCGAATATTGTGTATAAGATTCATAATCGCCCTTGATAAAAATGGCATCTGGACAAAGTCTTTTGGCCATCACCGATGACATGGCCGAGTGAATACCAAATTTTCTGGCTTCATAACTGCAAGCGGCTACCACTCCTCTATCCGATATTCCACCGACAATTACGGGTTTGTTTAAAAGTAAAGGATTTTTTAGTCTTTCGACCGAAACAAAAAAAGCGTCTAAGTCAAAGTGAACAATGTTTTTTTCCATAGAAAAAATATTTTTAGGATTCTGCTGGCAAGTTATTGACAAAATGCGTAATATTGTCTGCTCAAAATGCTTAGTATATGTCAATTTATAAAACTATAGGTCAAAACGTTAGACTTTTAAGACAACAGAAGGGTCTTTCTCAAGAACAAATTGCAGATTTGCTGAATCTACCCAGTAATACTTATGCCTACTACGAACGTGGCGACAGAGATTTTCCGATGGAAACACTCGTGAAGGTTTCGGGGATATTTAGTATGGCTTTAGATGCTCTAATCAAGTATGATTTGAGCAAAATCGACTTGAAAGGTTTGATGCAGGTAGGTAGCAACCGACTCCTGTTTCCGATACTTATCAAGGAAAATACTAAAGTTGAAAGTATCGAAATTGTACCAATCAAGGCATCGGCTGGGTACAGGAGAGGCTATGCCGACCCGCAGTTTATTGAAGCTTTGCCCAAAATTAGTTTGTCATTTTTGGGTGTTGGTACACACAGAGGTTTTCAGATTATAGGAGATTCGATGCTGCCGATTCAGTCGGAATCTTATATCGTGGGTAAATACATCGAGAGTTTTGATGATATTAAAAACAATAAATCGTACATCATACTGACGGATGAAGATATTTTGTACAAACAAGTAAAAAATAAAATCAATGATGATGGCACTTTGCATCTGATTTCAAATAATAAATATTACCCCACGATTCAGATTGAGCCACAGCATATTTTGGAAATTTGGCAGTTTACTTGCTTTATTTCCACCAAAGATGTGGATGAATACTCGATGGGATTAGAAGATGTTTTTATGTCTTTGAATGGTATCAGCAAAGGTATCGAGGAGATAAAAGAGAAAATACTAATCAAATAATTGAAGCTCAGGGTAGTCAACCCTTTCCAGAATCACGGCTTTGTTGCGGTTTGCTTTGGCATTATTGGCTTCCATCGAGATTGGAATGGCTACTAAATCAGACTCGGTGTAAGTTTTGATTAAATCGCTAATTGATTGTTGAGATAATTGAGGGTCGAGCCACGTTTTTTCGTCGCTTTGACTTAAAATTAAAGGCATTCTTTTCTTTACATTGTGTATTTTTTCCATTAATTCGTTGGCTGGAGTGGTAATAATACTAAAAGTGTTTTTCACTTCGCCCGTACTTTTATCAACCCAAGAATCATAGACACAAGCCAACGAGAATATTTCCTGACCTTCAATTTTTATGTAGTAAGGATATTTTTTATTGTTGAGCTGTCGCCATTCAAAAAAGCCAGAAACTGGCAAAATACAACGCTGAGAAACAATAGCAGATTTGAAAGATGGCTTTTCAAAAACGGTTTCGCCAACGGCATTGAGTGTATTGTGCTGAAAATTGGCGTCTTTTGCCCAATTGGGTATGAGCCCCCACTCGTATAGAAAGATATCGTCATGCTTGATGATAGGCAATTTAGGATGCTCAAAGCCACTCACAAAATAATAAGTTGGTACTTCAAACACTTCAGTGTCTGTCTTAAAATTAGTCGGCAAAGCATTTTTATAACGCTCGACCAGTTTAGATTTCTTTTTTTCGAGATATGAGGCGTTGTAACACATGAGGTTTTTGGCACTTGTTACTTCAAAAGTAACAAAATTTAAATAAAGCTATGTGGCAAGCTTACAAAAAGCTATAATTATTCTTTAGCTTGATATTTTAAAATTTTTCCACTACTTATTCTGTACCGAATAATAAATAAATAGCTTAATTATTGTTTGATTCTATTCTTTATTATTACTTGCACAAAAACACTGTTTCCCCCTTATAAAATTGATATGAGATTCACACTAACACTTCGTCCATTGACTGGTAATCAGCCGCTTATCTTCAATTACCAATATCCTTTTATGGCTTGGGTTTATGGTCGCTTAAATGAGGCAGACCAACAATATGCCGAATTTCTGCACCAAAAAGGCTATCAGGTTCATCGCTCGCTCAAAAACTTTAAGCATTTTACGTTCTCCAATTTTCAAATTGCACGATTAGCTCAATCACCCAAGCCAGGCGATAAATATATGAAACTCAGCAATGAGCCAACAAAGGTATTGGTTTCGTTTTATATTGATAAAGCCGCCGAAGATTTCATCGTTGGACTCTTTCGCAATCAGATAGTCAGCATTTATGATACTACTCATCGAGCAAGTTTCAACATTGAGCGAATCGAATCATTGCCTAACGCAACTTTTGAAAATCAAGCCCTTGTCTTACAAACCATTTCTCCCATAGTAGTTGCCCGCAAAAAAGCCGATGGCAAAGATGACTATCTAAGCCCCGAAGACCCTGACTTTGCCCCCTACTTTGCTTATAATCTGATGGAAAAATACAATAGTGTTAATCCGGAAGCCACGAAAGTAGATGTCGAAACAGCAGCTCGATTGGTTAAATTTCGCTTACTCAAAAAAGACAAACTTAAAAGTAGATTGGTGACCATCAAGCAAGACAAAGCCAGCGAAACAAAAGTAAGAGCATTCACAAATTTTAGTTTTGAAGTATCGGCTCCAGCCGAAGTTTTGGAAGTTGGCTTTCTGGGTGGCTTTGGAAAGCATTGTGCCAATGGTCTTGGATGTTGCGAAGTAGCTAAATACTAAAACCCATAAACAGATGAATATATTCCATGATAATAGCCCAAAATATAGGTTATTGGCTATTCTGAAAGATTTGCTCGAACGCCCAAACCATCATACTCGTAAGATGTTGGCTACCAAATATAATGTAAACGTCGATACCATAAAAAAGGATTTCAACGAACTCCGTGATGCCGATTTTATGGTAAAACCCGACAAAAAACATCGTTATGCCATTGTGCCGAACAAATCTATGGAGTTTTTGGAAGATGTTTTGTTTTTTACTGAAGCCGAAAAGGATTTTTTGCTAGATGCACTCGTAAAAGCCAATGCTACCGACCGCCGTTTGGAAAAGATTAGAGAAAAACTCGAAACTATTTATGATGTCTCGAAGCTCGGGAGTAGTTTGTTTTCAAAGACTTTTCTGACAAAAGCCAATTTGCTCGAACAAGCCAAACAACAAAAACGAGTAGTGAAACTCATCAATTATCGCTCGACCAATAGTAGTGATGTAACCGACCGCATGGTAGAGCCTTTTTCAGTAAGCACCAAAGAGGATATTCTACACGCCTTTGATACTGATAAACAGGTGATTAGGCATTTCAGAATTTCAAGAATTGAGCGAGTAGAACTGCAAAAACTCGATTGGGCTTATGAAACTCGGCATTATGTAACGGCAACCGACCCTTTCAGAATTGTGAATGACCGCCAAGTGCGAGTACATATCAAACTTAAAGTAGGTGGCTATAACGAACTCACCGAACGTTTTCCATTAACTCAGGCATATTTGCAACCATCAGCCGACGAAGCGGGTATTTTTGATTTTGAATGCAAAGTAAATGAACGCTTTTTTGGGCTGACCAATTTTATTTTGGGCTACCACGAACACATCATTGAGATTGTAGAACCCGAAAGCCTCATTGAGCATATAAAAGCCCACATTGGCAGAATAAATTTTTTAGAAATTTAAGGAGTGGGGAGGATAATGCACCCTGTGAGGCGTAATATTTGAGTATAATTTAAATTTATATGAAAGAAAGTAGTATATTTGCATCAAGTACGAGTCATTTCGGTTTCATAAACCCGCTTCATGTGGAGGTTGCCAGTATTGGCACGGTGCTGAAAACATTCGTACTTTTTTTATTTCTTCATAAATGGCGTTGCTTTTTCGATAGAAAAAGTACTTTTACTGTCATATATTCTGCCTTTTCCTTCTTCTTCATACAAATCCACAATTTCGGTGTATTTTTCTATGAATGCTTTGAAGAAACGCCCATCACCACTAATAATGTATCTTTTTATTGCCCACAAATAATAATCAATTACGCTCAATTCGGGGTAATCTTTACTCGGAACAATTCTGCACACAAACTTCGATTTATCAAAATGCCTATCGGGATGATTCAGGGCTTTATGCAAAGCTGTTTCAAATCTCTCCATTGTATTACTTTGGCGTTGGCTCAGATAAAATTTATAAATACCATCATCAGTAAAATCAAATCGTGCAAGCAACTTGTTGAGAACATCGAAATAAAACTCCGAGGCATTGCCATTGTGTTTACTATGAAAAATAGCTGGATTTTTACGACCAATAACAATATAGCATTGGACTCCTTCGAGATTATACAAAAACTCAAAAAACTTCAATCGAATATCGGAGTGGTCTTTAGAAGCATGGAAAAACCAATCGGGCTGAGTAACGCTATGGATAGAGTTCAACAAAGGGTTAGCCAGGAGTTGTTCTCTAAAGTCCAAAATTTGTTTTCGGAGTGCCTTACGATCTTCTACTACAATCATTCCCAACATCAAAACAGGGTCGAAATCTGGCTCTTCCCACAAAGGTCTTTTACGGTTGGCATAAAAAGTAGGATTCCCAGATTCGTCTATGAAAAAGTGTTGGGTTTGGGGCAAAGAGAGTTTTCTTTGAAAAAGGTAAAACCATGTAAAAGAGTGGTGCGATTGATAGTTATAAATAATTTTTCCATTCCTAATTATTTACAAGGTTAATACAAAGTTATGAAATGTGAGAGAGCATTCACAGTTTTAAATAAAGATTGCTATAATTATATAATTGGATTTAATTAATTAGGTTTGAATAAAAAAACTATGAACAACTTTATAAAACCAACAGGCGACCCATTCATTGATGTTGGGGGCTATGTTATTCAACATTTAGAAGAGCGTTTCCCTGATAAGAACATTTTTGAACTCATTGAATATGCTACAAATGTATATGTAAAGCAATGGGGAGGAAAACTCCATACCTATTTTTTGAATTCAACAATTACGCAACCTGCTTATGATGCAGAGAAGAAAATTGCTGAAACGTTAAAATACTATCGAGGCATAATTGAGGAAACAAATACTGAGTTTAAAACTGGCTATTGCAGAATTGTTGGCTCAGAAACTAAACTTTATATAGCGGGAAGAAGTAACCACATGATGTCAGCCTCTGGGGCATTCATTAATTTCCATAGTGCCTATGAAAGCGGCCTATATTTATCTAAAGAAGCACTAATTAGAACCTTTTTTGTACCGTTGGGAGTATGTTTTGTAGGAGATAAAATAGCTTTACTTCAAAGTAATTTTGATAAAGTGAGTAGCTATTTAGTCGCTGGAAATGTAACTAATAATTTAAAAAATATTGCTTCGGGTATTGCTGAAGGTACTTTAAAATCTGAATTTGGAATTATTTCAAATGCCTTATTTGGTTATGCGGACTCTTGTTTAAGCAATCTTGCGATTGCAATTGAGGACGATGATGACGAAATTGCTTTGAAGGATGTTCAGCTAAATATGTATCATTTTACAAATTTTGGGGCAAGCCCTGATATTGAATTACATACATTTTCTAATCTTTTATTTAAATTTTATGCACACTGCAAAAAGAATTATTCAAAAGAATGGAATGCTTTTGTAAATCAACATTATAAATATTCAAAATTTAAGGATGCCCAATTTGATGAGCAAAGCCAAGAGTGGTACAATACAAAAGAGCGACTTTCTTATTTAGATTATAAAGTTTGGAATAACCCAATTTTGAATAAATTGATTAAGAATATTTCAATTATCAGTCACCTTTGTAAATGGAGTAAAAAGCACAAATTTAGCTTTAATATTGTCGAAATATATTGCATAAATATCTTAAAAATGGAAAAATATACAATTCAAAAGATTAAAGAATTGGCAGATTTTATCTTGAATGATAAATCTGATGACCAAATAAAAAAATCAGTTGTTCGATTGAATGGCTTAAAAAGTAGTGGAGAGTTTAGAGCCTATTTAATCAAGTTAATTAAAAATAATTACGAAGCAAAAAATCCAAATCCACTCATTACATTGGAAGATTATGTCTTTTATCTCTTCCCAGATGGTACGTTTTGGAAAGACACAAGAGATTTATTACTAATTGCTATCTATCAAAAACTGCATGAGTCAAACTTAGTCATTGCAGATTTGAGTAGCGATGAAGATGAAGAAAACTACGAAACAGAATAAAAACAATTAAATAAGATACACAAAATGGAATTACTAAAAACACAGGGTTTTGTACTAATTGATGTAGATGTTGTAGCTCTCAATAACGCTGGTGCAAGTACAACAACAAACTTTGATAATGGGGTTGCAACAAAAACAATTACCAAAAATGGTAAAAAATACGCTTATGTGTCAGGACAAGCATGGCGTTATTGGTGGAGAGATACCTTAAAGAAAGATTTCGGATGGGATTTATCTCCAATTACGAGAGAAAGTAAGATTGCATTTACTGATGCAAATCCTTTAAAATATGCCGATGATGATGTTTTTGGCTACATGAAGGCTGCCAAAGATGTAATTTTGAAAGAAGATGGTACTCCTGAGTTAGATTCTAAAGGCAAAGAGAAAAAAGAAGACGTTACTGTTACTCGTGTTTCGCCTTTAAAAAACTCGGTCTTAGTGTCTGTTGCAAGTACATCAACTGTTGAAAATTGGTCGAGTATGGCACGCCAAGAAGGTGACTCTGTGCCTTATAGCAAAGAAGAATACAGTGCTATAATGAAAGGAATGTTTTCGATAGATTTGGCACAAGTTGGCACGTTTGCAACTTATAACAAAACAGGTTTCAAAAATCTAACATTAAAACTGCAAGAAGAAGCCGTTTCAAATGGTTGTGCATTATTAGATGACCCATTTGTAAAAGATGCTAAAGGTATTGCCAAAAAGTTAGTACAGTTACCTTCGAAACTTAGACAAAAACGAGCTATTGACACTATCAAAGCTCTAAAAACTATTTCGGGCGGAGCAATGCAAACAAATAATATGGCAGACGTTACGCCCAAATTTATCATTTTAGCAACAACAAATAGCGGAAATCACCCATTCTCGCACATCGCCAAAGGTGAAGGTTTGTATAATAACGTTGCTGTTTTAAGCATCGAAGCAATAAAAGATGTATTGGAAGACTACAAAGACCAAATCAAAGGTCAAGTTTTTATAGGTAAACGTGCTGGATTTATGGACGAAATTGATGCAGACTTACAAACGTTGACTTCTGAAAATGTTATTATTTCTTCGGTGAATCAAGCAATTGATGGATATTGCACACAGTTGGAAAATCAAATTGTTTGATTATGAAATGCTATAAAATAGAAATTTCGGGTTGGACGGCCAGTTTTAGGTATCCCAACTTAATTAG
>CAMAQF010000004.1 GCA_945860265.1 Emticicia agri
TTGAGAAGAAGTTTCGAACAGGTAGAGAAGCTTGGTGACCAACATAAGTATCCCGAACTTTACGACAAATTGGGTAAACGTAAACCAGAAATTGAAAATATGCTTAATGATGAAAAATCTAAGGGTTTGGGAATGTCTTTTGAGTCGGCTATAAAAGCTTATAATTATGGCGGTAGCGTCGTAGGTGATAAAGATAAAATAATTGTCAAAAATGCTAATGAATTGGTGCTGATTCTTTCTTCCGCCACAAGTTTTAATGGCTTTGACAAAAGCCCTGCCTATGAAGGTAAAGACCCGAGAAAACTAGTCGAGAAATATTTTAAAGCAATTCAAGGTAAATCATTTAATGTTCTTTATAATAATCACCTTGCAGACTATAAAAAACTATACGATAGAGTTGAACTTAAATTGGCTGCGGAAAGTACACAATCAATATTACCAACTGATAAACGTATTGAGTTATTTTATAATCATAATGATCCTTCTTTTCCTGCACTTTATTTCAATTATGGTCGATATTTGATGATTGCAGGTTCGAGAATTGGTGGGCAACCGCTCAATCTTCAAGGAATTTGGAATGATCAAATGACTCCACCTTGGAATGGTGCTTACACAATCAATATTAATGCTCAAATGAATTATTGGCCTGCCGAAATTACAAATTTATCGGAGTGTCAAGAGCCTTTTTTTCAAGCAATTAAAGAAATGGCAATTAATGGCCAAGAAACTGCTCGCAATATGTATGGAAATGAAGGTTGGGTTGCTCATCATAATACTGATATTTGGCGACACACCGAACCTATTGATAACTGTAATTGTTCGTTTTGACCAATGGCAGCGGGTTGGCTAACGAGTCATTTTTGGGAGAAATATCTATATAATGGAGACAAAAGGTTTTTAAAAGAAGAAGTCTTTCCGCTGTTAAAAGGTGCTGTGCAATTTTATCAAGGTTGGTTAGTAAAGAATGAAAATGGGTATTTAGTTACGCCAGTTGGACATTCACCTGAACAGAATTTTCTATACAATCAAAATAAACAAGGTACATTTAGTGCTGGACCAACGATGGATATGGCCATTATTCGAGAATCAATGTATAGGTATATTGAATCCTGCAAAATTCTTGGGATTAATGAACCATTGTTGTTAGAAGTTCAACATAATTTGAGAATACTTTTACCTTATCAAATTGGTAAATACGGTCAATTGCAAGAGTGGCAAGAAGATTTTGAAGATGCTGATATACAGCATCGCCATTTTTCACATTTATATGCTTTTCATCCAAGTAATCAAATAAATCAGTTTACACCTGAATTAATTTCGGCAGTAAAGAAAGTCATGGAACGTCGAGGAGACTTAGCCACTGGGTGGTCTATGGGTTGGAAAGTTAATATTTGGGCGAGATTGAAAGATGGAGACCATGCGTTAAAATTATTGACAAATTTGTTCAAATTCGTTAGAAGCCACACAACAAACATGGAAGGTGGAGGAACTTACCCGAATTTGTTTGATGCTCATCCTCCATTCCAAATTGATGGTAATTTTGGTGCAACCGCTGGAATTGCAGAAATGCTTATTCAAAGTCATGCAGGAGAAATTTACTTATTACCAGCCCTGCCAAAAGAATGGCATACGGGAAGTGTCAAAGGGTTGAGAGTGCGAGGAGGATTTGAAATTGATATGGCTTGGAAAAATGGGAAATTGATAAAAGTTATTATTTACTCAAAAAATGGTGGAAATTGTAGAATTAGGACTAAAGAAAAGTTGACCCTCAAAGATTTGCAATACAAAATTGCCAAAGGCGAAAACCCTAATCAGCTCTTTAATTTTGTTAAAGTTGAAAGCCCGATTATTAAAGACCCTTCAAAACTTTTAGAGATTAAAGAGCGAGGTAGTTTTGTTATTGATTTTTTGACAAAAAAAGGTAAAAAGTATGAAATTTTGTAGCATAAAGCCTACAAAATCTCACGAATTACTTTTCCCGAAACATCAGTTAATCTAAAATTTCGTCCTTGAAAAGGAAAAGTAAATTGTTCGTGGTCGAAGCCCATCACGTGCATAATGGTGGCTTGCAAATCGTGTACATGGGTTTTTCCTTTGATACCATAATAACCAATCTCATCCGTTTCACCGTGCGAATATCCTTTTTTGATTCCTGCACCAGCCATAAACATAGTGAAAGCATCGACATGGTGGTCACGGCCTTTTAATGGCGTATTATTATCGCCCGCTCGGTTTTCCATCATTGGTGTACGCCCAAATTCCCCTCCCCAAACAATCAATGTTTCATCTAAAAGTCCACGTTGTTTAAGGTCTTTTATGAGTGCTGTGATTGGTTTATCGACGTACTCAACATTTCTACGTAAACCAATGTCAACTCCGCTACCCTCGTCAGTTCCATGATTATCCCATCGGCGGTCGAAGAGTTGAACGATTCTTACGCCTTTTTCGATTAATTTTCTTGCTAATAAACAATTATTGGCAAAACTGGCTTTGCCGACCTCCGTTCCATACATTTCGTGAATATAAGCCGGCTCAGTAGAAATATCCATTGTTTCAGGCACTTCTGCTTGCATTCTGAATGCCATTTCATACTGCGAAATCCGAGTAAGCGTTTCAGGATCGCCAATTTCTTTATAAGTCAGTTCATTTATTTTATTAATGGTTTCTATTGATTTCTTGCGTAGTTCTGTATCTATTGCCTTTGGATTATTGAGATAAAGTACTGGGTCACCTTTTGACCTGCATTGAACACCTTGATAAACTGAAGGCAAAAAACCATTTCCCCACAAATATTTGCCTGCACTTGGTTCAGAACCCGAAACTAAAACAACATAAGCAGGTAAATTCTGATTTTCTGATCCCAAACCGTAAGTAATCCATGAGCCTAAACTTGGCCTGCCAACTCTTGCACTTCCAGTATGCATAAAAAGCTGGGCGGGTGCGTGGTTAAACTCATCTGTGTGCATGGCTTTCAGGAAAGTCAAATCATCGGCGAGTTCTGGTAAATGCTTAAAATAATCCGAAAACCAAGCACCTGACTGTCCATATTGTTGAAAAGTAGCTTGTGGACCAAGCATTTTAGGGGTTCCTTTGATGAAGGCAAAACGCTTGCCTTCTAAAAGTGAAGGTGGACAAAGTTGACCATCAAGTTTTGCAAGTTCTGGTTTATAATCAAATAATTCGAGCTGCGATGGAGCTCCCTCCATGTGCAGAAAAATAATATGTTTGGCTTTGGCAGGAAAATGCGGTGGCTTAACTGCAAATGGGTTTTCATCTACAGTTTTTTGTTCTGAATTAAAACAACCTCCAAGAATTGAAGATAAGGCGATACCACCCAAACCTGAAGTACATTGTTTTAGAAAATGGCGACGAGTATTGAACGTGGCTTGCTCAAAAAAAGCTTTGTCAAATATAGTTTTTCTGTTCATTTTGTAAGGAATTCATCTAAATTTAACATCGTATTTGCCGTAAGTGTTAGTGCTAAAAGTTCGGCTTTTGTACTTTTTTTCTTTCTGAAATCAATCAATGCTTCATTATAGAGATTTTCAAGTAATGCTGTTTTCGACTGACTTGGTTGTTTTTGAAAAATATGCATATAACCCGCACGAATTTTGTCTTTAATACTTTTTGCTTGTGACATTTGCATTTTTAAAGCAATATTTTGGGCAGCAGCGTAGTAAACAGTATCGTTTAGCGTGGTAAGTGCCTGCAAAGGTGTATTTGTGCGAACCCTTCTCGAAACACAAACATTTCGCTGTGGACTATCAAAAGTTATCATCGATGGGTACGGATTTGTTCGCCTCCAATAAGTATATATGGCTCTGCGAAATTGATTTCCGCTTTTTTCTCTTCGCCAAGCTCCATCAGTCGGGTTGGGTGGACGAACACTCGGGCCATACATTGTTGGATTTAGCAAACCACTGATTGATAATGCTTGGTCACGAATTTGCTCGGACGAAAGTCGAACTCTCGGTCCACGAGCCAAAAGTAAATTTCGAGGGTCTTTTGCACCTAATTTTTTAGAAATCAATGAGGATTGTTGATAAGTGGCCGACATTACGATGGTTTTGAGTAAACTTTTTACTTTCCAATCCATTTTGTTAGAAAATTTAACTGCTAACCAGTCCAACAATTCAGGATGTGTTGGTTTCGATCCCATACTGCCAAAATCCTCTAAAGACTCTAAAATTCCGGTACCAAATATTTGTTCCCAAAAACGATTCACGATTACTCTTGAAGTAAGCGGATTTTGTTTATTTACCATCCATTCTGCAAAACCAAGACGGTTTTTAGGGTAGTTTTTCATATTTGGTAAAATTGCTGGTACGCCTGCTTGTACTTCACTTCCTTTTGCCATCCAATTACCTCTGATGAAAACATTGGTTTTTCTTGCCTTATTTTGTGTTCGTTCGAGCATAATTGGCGTAGCAATCGCATCAATCATTGCCAATTTCTCAATAGAATCTTGCACAGATTTAGGTAAAGTTCTGATTGGCATTTTGCTTGATTGTAGCTCCATCCAATCGAGATGCATTAAATCTGTCCAAAAGTTTTTCCCTTTTCTAAATACTAAATAAACATCATGAATTCCTCTCTTTGGTTTCACTTTTCCCGATGAAGTTGTATATTGATTCCATCTCGACCAACCAACATTTACTTCTTTTTCGCTGCATTTTGTTTCTACCTTACTAATTAATTCCCCATCAACGCTGCCGATTCTCATTTCGATAAAAGCATTTTCTGCTCCACTTTGGTAGCGATATTTTACTGCTTCAATATTGCTTAAATCAATATCTTCATAGACAGTAAAGGCACCTTCGGTTGTTTGCATAATTTCTTTTTGATTGTTCCAAAGCTCGATATGACGACTTGTACTATCAAACGATTCAGCTTCTATTCGATAAAAACCCAATTGTCTTAAATAATCATTTGTTTTTTCTGCTAAAAGTGGTTTATCAGAATGTTTTATTCTTGAAAGGTTTGCGGGAAGTTTATTATTTATCCAATTCGTTAGCTTAATAACTTCCTGTTCTTTTTCTTTAGAATAAGTTCTGAAAAGTGGTTTTTCGTTATATAAATCTCGGTCTTGGGTATTATTGAAAAAAGCAGCCAATTTGTAAAAATCTTCATGACGAAACGGGTCGTACGGATGGCTATGGCACTGAACACAAGCCATTGTTGTGCCTTGCCAAACTTCCATCGTGGTAGAAACACGGTCAATGATTGCCATATTTCTAAACTCTTCGTCGTTGGTGCCACCTTCGTCATTGGCCATTGTATTTCTATGAAAAGCAGTTGCAATGTGGCGGTTTTCGAGCGATTCAATACTTTCGTTGGGAGTTTGTGGTAATAAATCACCTGCCAACTGCTGTATCGTAAATTGGTCGAATGGCATATCTGCATTAAAAGCTTTTATAACCCAATCACGGTATTTCCAAATACTTCGGTCGAGGTCTTTTTCGTAACCTTTCGAGTCAGCATATCGAGCTAAGTCAAGCCACATAGAAGCCCATCGCTCACCAAATGCAGGCGATTTTAATAGTCTATCAACTTGCTTTTCGTAAGCGTATTGCGATTTATCATTGACAAAATCTTTGGATTCTTGCGGCGTTGGTGGAAGTCCAATCAAGTCTAAACTTAATCTGCGAAGTAGGGTAGGGCGGTCGGCTTCTTTTGATGGCGAAAGTCCTTCTTGTTTTAGTTTTTCAAATACAAAATTATCAATTTCATTTTTTGCCCATTCTTTTCCTTCCCTTGGAATGTTTATATTAGTTTTTGGTGCCGAATAAGCCCAATAATTTCCCCATTTTGCACCTTGATTTATCCATTTTTCAATTTTTGTTATTTCCTCGTCTGTTAGTGGGTCTTTATCTTTTGGCATTCGCTCTTCTAGGTCGTGCGACTTGATTCTTTTCATTACCTCCGAATTATCAGCATCAAAAGGAATAATAGCAAACTTTCCTGACTTAGCTTTTGCAAAAGCTTCTTCAGGGAAAAGTAAACTAAAATTGCCATTTTTCTTTACACCACCGTGACAAACAATGCATTTTTTATTAAAAATTGGTCTAATTTCTTCATTATAACTAATGTCGTCAGAAGACCCATGATTATAAAAATAAAATAAAGTAGAAATAGGTATTGCAACAATAAAAATCCATTTGAAATATGAAGCATTCATGCGATTAATAAAAATGTATTATTTCAATGATAAATTGCACTAATATAATTACAAATTTGATAAGTATTTTAATTTTTTTTAATAATTTTGAAGAATAAGATTTAAGCATCCTTAAATTCTAACAAAAAAGCAAAATCCTTAATCTAAATTATTATGTCAACTAAAAATAACAATATTTCTCGCCGTGATTTCGTGGGTAAAGCTTCTTTAGCTTTAGGAAGTTTTTTAATTGTACCACGTCATGTTTTAGGAGGAAAGAAAGCCGATGGGAGTCGATATTTAGCCCCAAGTGATATAATTTCACTCGGTTTTATAGGTACAGGAAAGCAAGGTCGTGGACTTACCACATCATTTTTGAGTACAAACGAAGTCCGTATTGCTGCACTGAGTGAAGTATATCGAGCAAAGGCACAATTAACTCTACACCGAATTAAAACGCATTATGAGAAAAATACTCAACTTGGTGCTTTTTCCGACATTCCTGTTTATCAAGACTTTAGAGAACTTTTAAATCGTAAAGACATTGATGCCGTTGTGATAGCAACGCCTGACCATTGGCACGCAGCTATGGCAGTGAGAGCAGCCGAAGCAGGTAAGGATATTTATTGTGAAAAACCTCTTTCTTTGACTGTTCGAGAGGGACGTGCGATGGTGAATGCAGCTCGAAAATACAAAAAAGTTTTTCAGACAGGCAGTATGCAACGTTCATGGCCAGAGTTCCGCCAAACTGCCGAATTGATTAGAAATGGTTATATAGGGGAGGTTAAAAGTATTAAAGTTAATGTTGGAGCTCCACCAATTGCTTATAATTTAGCAGAAGAAAAATTACCAGAAGGACTTGACTGGGGGAAATGGCTAGGGCCAAATGAATCAGTATTATTTAACTCAGAATTGGCTCCACCGACTTCTAAAGATGTTTTCCCAAATTGGCGATTATACCGTGAGTTCGGTGGTGGAATGGTAACAGATTGGGGAGCTCACATGTTTGATATTGTACAATGGTCGCTTGGAATGGATGATAGCGGCCCAGTAGAAGTGTTAGCACCAGATGGAAAAGAAATTAAGTTTCTTACTTATAAATATGAAAATGGTATCACGATGACCCACGAAAAATGGGAATGGAACAATGCGATACATTTTGTGGGAACCGAGGGTGAAATTAAAGTTCAAAGAAAGAAAATTGAAACAACGCCAATTTCTCTAAAAGACAAAGTTATTGGTGAAACAGAAAAACACGTTTATAAATCTGAGAATCATTATAAAGATTTCTTGGATGCGATAAGAAACCGTAGTAAACCAATTTGTGATGTTGAGGTTGGCCATCGTACAGCTTCGGTTTGCAATATCGGAAATATTGCTTATCGCCTTAATCGTTCGTTAAAATGGGATCCTAAAAAAGAAATTTTTATTGATGATAAGGAAGCAAATGCTATTCTAGGACGACCAATGAATAAAGAATGGGGAATAAAAATCTAATATTTTTAATTTACTTGGAAGTCGCCTTGAAGAATTGCGAGGTGACTTACTTTTTTTTACTTCAAATAATAACCTTAACCGATGCAAATTAAATTTTTACCTTTAGTTTTTATGAGTTTTTGTGCATTTTCACAATCTCCTGTATCAAAAACTCCATCTTCTCCTGCTGCACCCTCTACTCCAAAAGAAGAGAAATCAACTTCTCTGACTATTCCTTTCAATCCTGATTCTTATGTTACAACAGAGCACGTGACGACCATCAAAGGTCTGAAAGTCCCATTTCAAGCGATGACTGGAACAATGCCAGTTTGGGACGAGGAAGGAAAAGCAATCGCTGGATTGTTTTATACATATTATGAACGCACAGATGTAAAAGACAGAGCGAGCCGTCCGTTGGTGATTTCATTTAATGGTGGTCCAGGTTCGGCTTCGGTTTGGATGCACATTGCATATACTGGCCCGCATTTACTAAATATTGATGACGAGGGTTATCCTCTTCAACCTTATGGAATTAAAGAAAATCCTTACTCAATATTAGATATTGCTGATATTGTTTTCGTAAATCCAGTTAATACAGGATATTCACGCCCAACTAGCAAAGATGTGCCAACTTCAAAGTTTTTTGGAGTAAATGCCGACATTAAGTATTTAGCGGATTGGATAAACACCTTTGTTACTCGAACAAATCGTTGGGCCTCACCAAAATATTTGATTGGTGAAAGCTACGGCACAACTCGTGTTTCAGGTTTGGCTTTGCAATTACAAAATACTCAGTGGATGTATTTGAATGGCGTAATATTGGTTTCGCCAACAACGCTTGGAATTGAGCGTGGAACTGCTTCGGGTGCAGCTTTGAAATTGCCATACTTTGCTGCTACAGCTTGGTTTCATAAAATGTTACCTGCAGATTTACAGAAGAAAGACCTAACCGAAATGCTTCCAGAAGTAGAAAATTTCACGATTAATGAACTTTTACCAGCTATTAGCAAAGGAGGTTTTTTAGAAGATTCTAAGAGAAAAGAAATTGCAGCCAAGATGTCTCGCTATTCTGGATTATCAGAAAAAGTGATTTTACAACAAAATTTAGATATTCCTTTAGATTTTTTCTGGAAAGAATTATTGCGTGAAAAGGGAAATACAGTTGGACGTTTAGATTCAAGATATAAAGGAATTGACCGAAAAGATGCAGGCGAAAAACCAGATTTTAATTCCGAACTTACTTCGTGGTTACATTCATTTACACCTGCAATCAATATCTATTTAAGAAATGAATTGAATTACAAGACCGACCTTAAATATTATATGTTTGGCCCGACCAATCCTTGGGATAGAACTGGTGATAACACTGGAGAAAATTTACGACAAGCAATGGCACAGAATCCGTATCTGAATGTAATGGTTCAATCAGGTTATTATGATGGTGCTTGCGATTATTTTAACGCTAAATATAATATGTGGCAAATGGATATGAGTGGCAAACTGAAAGACCGTATGTCATGGAAAGGATATAGAAGTGGCCACATGATGTATTTACGTCGAGAAGATTTACAAACCGCAAATGAAGATATTAGAGACTTTATCAAGAAATCTTTACCGAAGCCAAATCAGCCAGCAAAGTATTGATATTATTTTAATTAAATAAAGGTCTAAATAATTGAATTCGTTTTTAAATAAAGTCATAACCATCTGTTATGACTTTTTTAATACCCTATATTTGGTAAATATTGCCTAAAAATTTTATTGTTCAGAAAAAGACATTTTTTTAGCAATGTGACAATATTAATCGAAAAATTGAAATGATGTAAATAATGATTTTAGTATTTTGTCACTACTGCGAACCCTTTCTTGTCTCGAAACTAATGTCTTTTGTCTCAGTTTCATTAACAATAATTTAATATTTTCTTCATATAATTAATTTTTTTTTATATTCTTTAGAAATTGAATTTTAAATAATTTATCTTTGATTTTAAATATTTTTAAAACATAATCTTTATTATTTATTTATTTATGAAACACTCATACCCAATTCTTATTAAAGTAAGGGCATTGATGCTTTTGTTTTTTTTCACGAGCTCAATGGTTTTTGCTCAAAAAAAAATTACAGGTAAAGTAACAGATGCAGAAAGTGGAATCAGCTTGCCTGGTGCAACAATTCAAGTAAAGGGAACTAATAAAGGAACTTCTTCGGATGCCAATGGTGCATTTTCATTTGAAGTGCCTTCGGGTTCTACTATCGTAATCTCTTCAATCGGTTATTTAGCTGTTGAAGAAGTTGTTGGTAATCGTTCAATTATTGAAGTTGCATTACAATCTGATACTAAAGTATTAGGAGAAGTAGTCGTGACTGGTTACGGTTCACAATCGAAAAAAGATATTACTGGTGCTGTAGCTACCGTAAATATGAAGGATGTTTTGGCTGTTCCTGCAACAAACCTTGCACAAGCTATCCAAGGCCGTGTGGCTGGAGTAAATGTTGGAACTGATAACTCTCCGGGTGGCGGTGTTATGGTTCGTATTCGTGGTTTTGGCACTGTAAACGATAACTCTCCATTGTATGTTGTTGATGGTACACCAACTAAAGGCAATCTAAATACACTTAACCTTAATGACATCGAAACAATGCAAGTATTGAAAGATGCTTCTGCTGCTTCAATTTATGGTTCGCGTGCTGGTAATGGTGTTATTATTATTACTACAAAAAGAGGCAAATCGGGTAAACCTAAATTTACTTACGATACCTATTATGGCATTCAAAATCCAAGAAAAGGTTTTGATTTGGCCAATTCTCAGCAATATTTAGATGTATTCTGGAAATCATTTATAAATGCAAATAATACTTTGGTCAATGGTGTAGCTACTCCAAATGCTGGAAGTACAACTCTAAGATATCCTTCTAGTGTTCATTTTGGTAGTGGAGCAACTCCAGTAATGCCAGACTATATTGTGAAGTCAGGTGGTGTGAATGAAGGCAGTCCTTTGGCTGATCCAAAACTCTATGTAAGAGATTTGTTGAACCCTAATACTCGGAATTTAATTCAAAAAACAAATAAACAAGGAACCAATTGGTTCGATGAAGCTTTTAAACCTGCTTTAATGCAAAATCATCAAATTGGTGTTTCAGGGGCAACTGAAGCTGCTCGTTATTCGATGTCGCTCAACTATTTCGACCAACCTGGTATTATGCTACATACGGGCTACAAGAGATATTCATTGAGAGCAAATACCGAATTTAATGTAAATAAACGTGTAAGAATTGGTGAGAATATTCAGGTTGCTTATGATGAAACTGTACAGCAAAGAAATGGTAATCAAAGTGAAAGTAATCCAATTTCTTTTATTTATCGTCAGCAACCATTTATTCCAGTTTATGATATTTTGGGCAATTTTGGCGGAACTTATAGTGCAGGTTTAGATAATTCAAGAAACCCGATTGCTGATTTGTTTACTCAAAAGGACAATAAGCAAAAAAATGCAAGATTCTTTGGGAATGCTTTTATTGAAGCAGATGTATTAAAAGATTTGACTGCAAGAAGCCAATTTGGTATTGATTATAATAATTTTAATGTTAGAAACTTCTTCCCCGTTGATATTCAAAATGCTGAGGTTGCGGCCAATAATAGCTTCAATCAAACTAATGCTTTTGAATGGACTTGGACTTGGTATAACACATTGACCTATAAAAAATCCTTGCTCAATAACCGTTTGAATCTAAATGTAATTGCAGGTACTGAATCTATTAAAAACTATAGTGAGTTTTTTACAGGTAGTCGCCAGAGATATGCAAGTGATGATTTAGAAAATCGATACCTAGATGCTGGAAATGCAGGAACTCAAACTAACGGTGGTTCAGCGTCAAACTGGCGTTTAGCATCGGAATTTGCGAAAGCAAACTTTGGCTTAGATGATAAATATCTATTAGATTTGACCGTTCGCCGTGACCGCTCTTCAAGATTTGCACCAGAATTTAGAACTGCTATTTTTCCAGCGGTTTCTGTTGGCTGGAGATTATCAAACGAAGCCTTCATGAAAGAAATTAGTTGGTTATCTGACTTTAAATTGAGAGCTGCTTATGGTCAAACTGGTAATCAAGAAATTGGAAATTATAACTCTTTCGCACTTTTTGGAACAAACGTAGTTCAAAACTTCTATGATTTAGGTGGTACAAGGTCTTCATCTTTGCAAGGTTATGACCGCACACAATTTAGTAACGTTAACGCAAAATGGGAAAGCACTGAATCGGTTGATATTGGTTTTGATGCAACATTGTTGAAAGGGAAAATTGATGTTTCGTTTGACTGGTTTAATCGTACTACTTCTGATATGTTATTCCCTGTTGAAGTACAAAGAAGTCAAGGTTTTGCGGCTGCCCCATTCCAAAATATCGGTAAAATGAGTAACAAAGGAATTGAATTAGGGCTCAATCATAGTGGAAAATTGTTAAACGACCAATTGACTTACTCTATAGGTACACAATTTTCAACCTATCGTAATGAGGTTCTAAAAACTGACGGAAATCCTTCTACACAGTATTTTGGATTTACAACACGTCTTCCAGCCATGAGTGTTACTCAACAAGGCTTTCCAATTGCATCATTCTTCGGATATCATATTGATGGTTTTATCGAAACTGATGAGCAAGGTTCAAATCTTCCTGCTCAATTTGCTACTGATTCTAAGACAATTAATAACAAGGCGGGTAATTTTAAATTTAGAGACGTAAATGGTGACGGCAAGATTACTGCTGCTGATAGAGAGGTTATTGGTAGCCCACATCCTGATTTTACATATGGTATTAATCTGAGCCTAGGCTATAAAGCATTTAGATTAGATGTTTTTGGACAAGGTGTACAAGGAAACCAAATTTTTAATTATGTACGTTATTGGACTGATTTTCCAACTTTTGCAGGAAATCGTTCTCTAAGAATGGTTAATGAGTCGTGGGAACCAGGTAAGGCAAATCCTAAATTGCCAATTCTACGTTCAAATGATAATATTAGCTCAAGTCCATCGACATATTATTTAGAAGATGGTTCGTATTTCAGATTAAAAAATATCCAGCTGAATTACCAAATCCCTTCAGTTTTACTCAGAAAAGTTGGTTTGAGTGCCGCGACAATTTATATTCAAGGTCAGAACCTGTTGACAGCAACAAAATATACAGGAATCGACCCAGAAATTAATTTGAGAAACTCAACTGCTGGAACTGTTGGTCAAGACCGTCACATTGGTGTTGACGAAGGTGCATATCCAACTTACAAAGCCACAGTTATTGGTTTAAATATTGGATTTTAATTAAAACATTTAGAATTTTTAAATTATTATACAAAATGAAAAGAATATTATGGTTTACATTCATCCTTTCTGTGGGCTTCATAAGTTCATGTCAGGATAAATTTTTGGACGTACAACCCAAAGGGGTTCTTTCGCTTGCTACATTATCAAATAAGCCAGGCGTGAATTATTTATTAGTAGGTGCTTACGCTTTAATTGATGGTACAGGCACAAACAATACAGCTGGCTTTTCTTCATGGCACGGTTCGGCTGATAATTGGATTTATGGCGAAGTTTCGGCTGATAATGCCTATAAAGGTACAACTTCTGGTGACCAACCAGAGATTTCATTTATTGAACAAAAAAACATTTTATCTGATAACACGCATTTCAGAGGGAAATGGTCAGCATGTTATGATGGTATCGCACGTGCAAATGATGTGCTTTTAGTAATGGCAAAAGCGACAGATATGACTGATGCAGAAAAGGCTCAAGTTAATGCTGAGGTTAGATTTTTGAGAGGTCATTTTCATTTTGAACTAAAGAAAGTGTTCAATATGGTGCCTTACATTGATGAGAAAATTTATAATCCTGATGATTTTAGTAGCACAAAATTGCCGAATGATAAAAACATTTGGTCTAATATTGAAGCTGATCTTAAAGCAGCTTATGATGTTTTACCTGAAAATCAATCTCAACCAGGGCGTCCTACCAAATGGGCTGCAGGGGCAATGTTGGCAAAAGCATATATGTTTCAACAGAAATTTGCTGAAGCAAAACCAATTTTGCAAGCAATCGTTGATAGTAAGAAATACTCATTGATGCCAAAGTATCATGATAATTTCCGTGCTGTCACAAATAATAACGCTGAATCGGTTTTCTCAATTCAGTTTTCGGTCAATGATGGTGCAGGTGGAAACGAAAACGGTAATTCTGGTGCAACACTTAATTACCCATCTTTCGGTGGTGTTACTACTTGTTGCGGATTTTATCAACCATCACAAAATTTGGTAAATGCTTTTAAAACAAATACAAATGGTTTACCTCTCATTGATACATTCAATGATGTTGATGTAAAAAATGATCAAGGTTTATCGGTTACAGCTCCATTTACGCCTGACGGTGGTACGTTTGACCCACGTTTAGATTGGACAGTTGGTCGCCGTGGTATTACATTCTTGGATTGGGGAGTGCATACTGGAGCTGGTTTTATTCGCGACCAAGCTTATGCTGGCCCATATTCGCCTAAAAAACATCTGCCTTATAGGTCTGATATTGGTGTAAATACTGGCCCAAATCCTCGTTTGAATGCAAATAATTATCGAATGATTAGATATGCTCATGTACTTTTGTTATTAGCTGAATGTGAAGTTGAGGTAGGTGATTTGGAAAAAGCACGTGAATATGTAAATATGATTCGTAATCGAGCAGCTAATCCCGAAGGTTTTGTTGTAGGTTCTGATGGTAAGCCTGCGGCAAATTATGTAGTTAAACCTTATAGTGAAACTTGGAGAGATAAAATAGCTGCAAGAAATGCAGTTCGATTTGAAACTCGTATTGAAATAGCAATGGAAGGTCATCGCTATTTTGATTTGGTGCGTTGGGGAATCGCTGACCAAGTTCTAAATGCATATTACGCTAAAGAAAAAATAAAACGTGCCTATTTTAACGGTGTTTCGTTTATAAAAGGAAAGCATGAATATTATCCAATACCTCTTCAAGAAATTTTGAATAGTAAAAGGGATGGTAAAGAAACATTGAAACAAAATCCTGGATATTAATATTTAGATTTTCTTTTTTTCAAAATTGCCAAAATACGTTTGTATTTTGGCAATTTTTTTGTTATTTAGTTAACGCTTAGCTTTGTTTCCTGCCAATAGATTTTTATTTTTGGTATATAATCGTATTCAAAATTACCTACCTCTATGATTCTTGTTTCTGTTACGGAGTGGCTGTCTTTCATCGGACGATTTCATCCTTTGGCCGTCCACCTTCCAATTGGTTTCTTGGTTTTAATAGTATTTTTTGAACTATTAAATAAATACAGTAAAATCACAATCTCATCCGAAATATTAACTGTTTCCCTTTTGGTAACAGCGATAAGTGCAAGTTTTGCTTGCTTGTTAGGTTACTTTTTATCAGAAGAAGGAGGATATAATAAAGAAATATTGGAAGAACATCAGTGGCAAGGTATCGGTCTTGCTAGCCTTAGTTGGCTTTCCTATTTTGTACATTCAAATTGGCTTAGAGTAAAGTTTGATTTTGATAAATATCTTTATTTACCGCTTTTAGTGTTTTCATTTGTCTTGATGATAGTAGCTGGGCATCATGGCGGCAATTTGACACATGGAGAAGCTTATTTAACTGAAAACACACCAAATCCTTTTCGTAGCTGGTTGGGTATGTCCGAAAAAAGTGATATTCCAAAAAATGAAATTGCATTAAAGAAACTGAATCCGACTGAAGCTCAAGTATATCAAGATATTGTTAAACCAATTTTTAAACAAAAATGTGAGCAATGTCACAACGCAAATAAGATGAAAGGAGATTTGCGAATGGATGAGATCAATCTTTTTATAAAAGGAGGGAAGCATGGCGTAATTTTTAAGGCGAATGATGTTCAAGGAAGCGAATTTATAAAACGTATCTTATTACCAGAATCTGATGAAGAACACATGCCTCCAAAAGGTAAAACACAAATTACAGAAAATGAACTAATTATTTTAAAATGGTGGCTTGAGCAAGGAGCGTCATTTAACAAAAAGGTTTCACAGTTAGCTGTCAGTAATGAAGTTAAACCAATTTTGGCTTCACTAGGGATTGGTGACAAAATGAACATACCAAGCGAAATAAAACAAGATAAATATATAGTCGAAGAAAGCATTTTAGCAAATAATGTTGATGCAGTTGAAATATCAGTTATTGAAAAAGTAAAAAACTCAGGAGGGTTGGTTTTGCCACTTTCGCAAAATAATAATTATGTTGAAATTACTTTTTTAAATAATCCAAAATTTTCAGATAAAGATGCTTCTTTGATTGCAATTGCACCAGCTCAAACTCTATGGTTAAAGCTGTCAAAGACTCAAATAAGCGATATTTCTATTGAATTTATAATAAAACTTTCGAACCTTACAAGATTGCATCTTGAAAATACCAAGATTACCGATAATGCTATAAATTCTATCAGTGTTTTACAGAATCTTGAGTATCTTAACCTTATCGGAACGAATATTACTGATGCATCAATTCAGAATTTAAGCAATCTCAAAAACCTCAAAAAACTATACTTGTGGAAGACAAATATTACTTTATCGGGTGTTGAAACCTTAAAAAAAGTTTTACCCAATCTGATTGTAGATTTAGGAATAACAGAGGAACAAATGGCTGTACTCGAAAAAACCAAAGCGAATGAAGTCAGTGATGATGTCTATAAGAAAAAATGAAATTATTAGGTAACAAAAAGATGATTGATTTTCATCAATCCTCTTTTTGATTATTTTCAATGGCTAGAAGCTCATTTATTTCATTTTGAGTATCAGTATAACTCGGGTAAATATAGTCCTCAGGATCGTAATTTTCATTTGAAACAACCAAAATAATGGCATTATCTGAAATATTCTCTAAGGTATGCCAATCTTGAGGTTCAAGAATCAATACTTTGTTTGGTTCGTCAAGATTAAAAACCAATTTTTTATCTAGAGTTTCAACGTAAATATTACATGAACCTTGTATACATATTAATCCCTGCCATGCTCTTATATGTCTATGTCCACCTCTTGTTTCACCGTCAGCATTGGTAATATAAAATATACGCTTTAGTGAACCAGGTAAAATATTCTCAAAAACAGTTAAATCTCCTCTAATACTCGAATGAACAGGTAAAGTAAAAATTTTCGGCATAAAGTTTGATTATAATTTAATTGTAAAGATAATAAAAACTTAGGTAATATTTCGTTATTTAATTGTTCTTTATTGTTATTGTTCGCTACGTATTAAACTCTTAATATTCCTTTTTTTCATCACTAAATTATTATCAAACATGAATTAAAAAAATAAATGCGTACTTAGCTAATAAGTTAAAGGACGTAACGGTGAACCGTCTCGCATCACATGTCCCTTTTCTTGGCTCTTAAATATGAATAAGAAATTAAACAAAAACTTCAAATATTATTTAAAAGACTCTAAGGTTTGAATTGTACCATCTATATTATATTTTAATTCAGTCGCTTTAACGTTTCTTAAATGGGTTTTGCCCGAAATTTCAGTATCATGGTAATATAGATAAGTTTTACCTTTAAAATCCACGATTGAATGATGGTTTGTCCATCCCAAAACTGGTTTTAATACAATTCCTTTATATGTAAACGGACCATAGGGATTATCTCCAATTGCATAGCAAATATTATGGGTATCGCCTGTCGAGTAGGATAGATAATATTTTCCTTTGTATTTATGTACCCATGCAGCTTCAAAGAAACGTTTATCATTATTATTTTCCATGAAAAGATTCCCTTTTTCATCTATAATTTTAACTTCTTTCGCTTCTTCTACAAGGCTTTTCATATCAGCCGATAACTTAGCAATTCTTGGCAATCTTGCAACTTCGCCCTTTTTAGGATTATCTGTTTTTCCTTGATACTGATTGTCTTTCCAACGTTGTAATTGACCACCCCAAATTCCCCCAAAATACATATAGTGATTCTCATCTGAATCTTTAAAAACGGCAGGGTCAATACTATAAGTGCCTTTTATTGGTTCAGGTTCAGCTTTGAAAGGTCCAATTGGGCTTTTACTCGTAGCAACGCCAATTCTAAAAATATCTTCTTTATCTTTTGCTGGAAAATACAAAAAATATGTGCCGTTTTTGTAAGCAGCATCAGGAGCCCACATTTGTCGGCCTGCCCATTTGACATTTTTAATATCCAGTGCTACTCCATTATCCTTCACCTTTGATGTTGGCGAATCCATTGATAATATTCTGTAATCTTTCATATCAAAGTGTCCACCTTCATCGTCTTCTTTTGTACCTGCATCAATATCGTGCGAAGGGTAAATATAGATTTTTCCATTAAAGACATGGGCCGATGGGTCCGCTGTATAAATATGCGAAACTAATGGTTTAGAAATGGGTGTTTTCCCTTGTCCAAAAGTATTAAGAACGTTCAAAATTAAGAGAGACGCAATTGAGATTTTATGATTACTCATTTTATGAATGAATTTATTTAAATGTTATTTCGGTTAAAAGCAGTTTATTGGGAACATTAAAATCCAATTGAGTTTCCTCCGTCAACTGGCAGAGAAACTCCTGTAATATATCTTGCGGCATCAGATGCTAAGAAAACTGCTGCCCAACCAATATCTGAGGGTTTACCAAATTTGCCAATTGGCGTTCTATTTAAGGCACGATTCATGCGGTCAGGGTCACTTCCCATTGCAGTTTTCATCATACTTGTTTCAATAAAACCTGGTGCAATTGCATTTATTCGTACGTTTTGTGGTGAAAACTCTGATGCTAAGACTTTTACCATGCCCTCTACACCAGATTTTGAGGCTGCATAGGCTACCACTCGGTCGATACCGTAATAGGCGGCCATTGAAGAAATCATGATAATTGAACCACTCTTTCTGGCAAGCATGCGTGAGGCACAAGCACGTGTTAGGGAAAATACAGCACTTAAATTAGTTTGAATTATTCGGTTAAAATCTTCATCTGAAACTTCTAAAGCCGAGCGTTTCATATTAACACCGGCATTGTTAACCAAAATATTAATTGGGCCGTGGCTCGATTCAATTTCATTTACTAATCCTTCTAAAGATGATAATTCTGTTACATCATTGACAATATAATGGGCATTTTCGCCTAATTCGGCTATAGCTGCTTTTAATGGTTCTTCTCTACGGCCTGTTATAACTACTTTTGCCCCTGAATAAATCATACTTTTGGCTATGTCAAATCCAATTCCACTACCGCCGCCAGTTATCAAACATAATTTGTCCATAAGTGCAAAAGCCGTATTATGTGAAATATGTTTACTCTCTTCTGTAAAAATTGCTCTTTCTGTCATCTTAAATGATATATTTCTACTATTTTTTTAACTTCTTCTAAACTTCTATTTGGTGGAGTAAGTGAACTCGGTATTGACATTTTTGAAAATTCTTTGAAATACAAAACACAAGCATCTCTCCACCAAATGGATTCTTTTTTTTGTGTTTTTAGCCTAGAATTTACACTTATAAATGTCTCTTTATCAATGAAAGGTTGTAATTTTAGCCAATCTTTTTGAAGTTTTTCAACCTCAACAACGCCATTATAATACCTGAAACATAGTTCTTCCCATAGTGTATTTCCTGAACTGAGTTTTTTATTCCATGCAATATGATGAAACCATAATAAATAATTCAAATCACATTTTTCTGCATTTCCCCATGTCTCATATATTTCTTTTGAATATAGTTTTACGGCATTGCTTAAATTTCCAGTTCTATCGAAGCCTAAACCGATTGAGTCTGCTCGGTGATAATAAATGGATGTCCAATCTGGTCGTGCGGCTTTCGTAAGCCAAGGTTCGGGGCCATAATGATGACCTTCGCCCATCATGTGATGCAATCCAAGCGGATAGGTATAATTTATATATGTTGGCAATGATTTTTGCATAATTTCACTGATTTGAACTTTTGCTTTTGTATCATTTGTCAATGTCATTCCAATCCATTCATTGGCTATTTTTTCAGAACTAAGCGTATAATCCCAAGCTAAACGACCGAAAGCATACCAATTAGCTTGATTAAATGGGTGTCCACACCAATTAGCATCCGAACCTGTGTTTGCCACTCCAGCGATTAATGAATTTTGGTTATTATATAAACTTCCATCAATTACTTTTGCTACAGTTGAGCCTTTTCCTTTGGCATAAGTATCTGAATCAAGGCATTCTTTAAACATGGGTGCCAAGAATGTGAGGTGGGTAGATTGGCCCAAATATTCTTGGGTAATCTGAAACTCAATTCCTAATTTGGTATCAGGAAAACCACCAAACATTGGATGAAATGGTTCCCGTGGCATGAAGTCAATCGGCCCATTTTTTACTTGCACAATTACTTTTTCATCAAATTTTCCATCAAGTGGTTTGAATTGTTCGTATGCTTCTTTAAAACGGTCGCCCTTAGGGTCTGCATTATACACAAATGCTCTCCAAATGACAATTCCAGAAAATGGCTTCATTGTTTCGGCGAGCATATTTGCTCCTTCGGCGTGTGTACGACCATAATCTTGAGGGCCAGGTTCGCCTTCCGAATTAGCTTTTACCAAATATCCACCGAAATCTGGAATATACTGATGAATTTCCTTCGTTTTTTCATTCCACCAATTTCTTACTTCGCGGTCGAGAGGGTCAGATGTTTTTAGCCCTCCAAGTGTTCGTGGTGAACGAAAGTTTACTGATATAAAAACTTTGATCCCGTATGGACGAAGTACATCGGCTACTGCTTTTATTTTTTCTAGATATTCGGCTGTTAGAAATCTTGAACTTGCATTTACATTATTGATTGAGGTAGCGTTGATACCCAAAGAAGCATTGGCACGTGCATAAGCAATGTATCTTGGGTCGATTCTGAAAGGCAATTCGTTCCATTTCCAAATAGATGAACCTGCATAACCACGCTCGACATTTCCATTGGCGTTGTCCCAATGATTAAGCATTCTAATTTTAATTTTTGGACTGCTTACAATATTTTCATTCAACGATTGCCCAATCTGAATACGTCTTAAAAATTCAAAAGCCCCGTATAATACACCCGCTTCTGATTTTGAACTAATAATTAAATTTCCTTTTTCAAAAAATATCGCAAATCCATCAATGGCTAATTTGCTTGTAAGTGATTGATTATTAGATACTTCCAGAATAAATCCACCGGTTTGATTACTATTTGTAACAATTTGTGTTTTTGAACCTAAAAGACCAGCTAAACCTATTTGAAGCTCTTCGGCAGCTTTTTGTAAAATTGGATTTACAGTTTTTATTGAAATAAATTTTGTATATTTTAGATAAACCAGCTTCTGTTTTTGGTCTTTTATTAAGTCGTATTTCAGCCATAGCCTTGAACCATCGTCGGCCATTGAGAAAAACGAAATTAAAAAAAATATGACTGTAAAAATTCTTTTTTGCATTTAATTTTGTTTATTACTGGTTTTTTTATTTGCTTTTTGGCTCTAGTAAATCCCATTGATTTCCGTATAAATCAGCAAAAAACGCTACTGTGGCATATACTTCTTCTTTTGGCTCTCTTACGAATTTCACACCTTTTTCTACCATCAGGTGGTAGTCTCTCCAGAAATTATCAGTATAAAGAAACATAAAAACTCGACCTCCCGTTTGATTACCTATTCGACTTTTTTGTTCTGTATTCGCTGCTTTTGCTAGTAAAATCGCTGTTTCAGTTGCTCCCTTAGGTTTTACCAATACCCAGCGTTTTTCTTCGCTGAGTTTAGTATCTTCTATTAATTCAAAACCTATTTTTTGTGTATAAAAATTAATTGCATCGTCGTAGTCCTCCACAACCAATGAAATATGTGCTATATGTTGTTTCATTCGCTTAAATTCCTTTCGATTGCCATTTGGAGGCCTCTTATTTCCGCCAATCCTTTAAGCCGTCCAATAGCAGAATAACCTGGATAGGTTTTACGTTTTGTAATTCCTTCTTGTAAATCATCGAGCATTTGGAGGCCGTGGTCTGGTCTAATAGGTATCTGATAATTTTCTTGACCAGCCGCTTTTCTACGGTTTTGTTCTTCAATGACCGCTTTTACGACTTCAAACATATCAACATCACCATCCAAATGAGCAGCTTCGTGGAAGTTCAACGAAGTGTCGCCCACTGTATTTTCTTCTCTTTTGGTAGTGCGTAAATGCAAAAATTGAATCCGATTAGCAAATCGTTTTACCATTTTCACTAAATCGTTATCACTTCGTACACCCAAAGAGCCTGTACAAAAGGTGATACCATTGGCTGGCACATTACAGGCTTTCATGAGTTGTGCTAAATCATTTTCGGTACTAACAACTCTCGGTAAACCTAAAAGGGATTTTGGAGGGTCGTCAGGGTGAATACAAAGATTAATGCCTATTTCTAGAGCAAAAGGTGCTATTTGCTGAACGAAATAATACAAATTGGCTCTCAATTCAGCATCGCCAATATTGGCATAATTATCAAGTAAACCTTGAAAAGTATTTAAGTCAAAAGCCTCTTCTGAACCAGGCAAACCCAATAATGCTGTATTTTTTAGTATTTCAATTGCTTCAGAAGTCATCTGTTCAAATTTTATCATGGCAGATTCTCTAACTTCTGGCTCATAATCTTTGTCAGCATTTGGGCGTTTGAGAATATATAAATCGAAAATAGCAAAGTCTTTCCAAACAAATTTAAGTGCCTTTGATCCATCTGGCATTTCATAATTAAGGTTTGTACGTGACCAATCAAGAACAGGCATGAAATTATAGCAAACAATCTTAATTCCGCATTTGGCTAAGTTTTGTAATGATTGTTTATAATTTTCAATAAAAATATCTCTTGATGGCAAACCTTTCTTAATGTCTTCATGAACAGGAAGGCTCTCGACGACTAACCATTTTAATTCAGAATAATGGTTGTTGTCTTTTTCAATGATATTTATTCTCTCTTTGATTGCCTCAATTGACCAAATCTCACCAACTGGAATTTGATGCAAAGCGGATACAATTCCTGTACAACCCGCTTGTCGAATATCCATGAGTGAAACTGGGTCGTTTGGCCCAAACCAACGCATTGTATGTTGCATTTAGAAATACGACGGGGTCTCCCGTTCGATTTTGAATTACGATTTAAGAATTACACGCTCATAGTTTTTCTTCCATATTCGTCATTCGTAAATCATCATTCGTCATTATTTTATTAAACTTATTTTTTGAGCATTTTTCTGTGCTTTTAAAGCTAATTCCGTTGCCAAAAAACAATGTTCTTGGGTCATAGCAGTTTCAGTACGATTCAAAATATCATCAACTAACTGTAGGCCGTAAGGAAGAACTTGAGCCGAACAGTCGAAATATTTTGTTTCTTTATTATCTGTTAAGAATAAATGACTGCCACCTTCACGACCACCAATGTCTATGTTTTTTCTGATTTCGATGAAACCCTCAGTTCCAAGTATTGTCAAGCGTCCATCTCCCCATGTTTTTAGGCCATCTGGTGTAAACCAATCGACTCTAATATAGCCCATTCCTCCATTTCCTCTGAGCATGGCATCTCCAAAATCTTCAAATTTTGGAAATTCTGGGTGATGAACATTCCCGATTTGAGAAGCTACAACTTCAGCCTTAGTTGAGTTTGTGAAATGTAAATATTGGTCGAACTGGTGAGAAGCGATATCTGTTATGATTCCACCAAATAAATCTTTATCAAAAAACCACGCTGGGCGACTTTTTGTGCTCATTCTATGTGGCCCAAGCCCAATCGTTTGAATAACATTACCAATTGCTCCTGCTTTTACAAGTTCTCCAGCTTTTATAGTTGCTTTATTCTCAAAACGTTCGCTGTACATTATTGAATAGATTCGACCAGTAGCTTTTTGTACCTTACGAACTTCAGCCAATTGCTCAAGTGTAGTTATGCCTGGTTTATCAGACATGAAGTCTTTTCCCGATTGCATAACTCTGATACCCAGTGGAGCTCTTTCTGAGGCGATTGCCGAACTCAAAACCAATTGAATAGATTTATCATCTAAGATTTCTTTTTCATCTTTGGCTAATTTGGTATTAGGATAACGTTTGGAAAAATCAGCAATCAAATTAGCCTCTTTTGCAAAAAAAGCAACTAACTGACCACCTCCTTTTTTTACGGCCTCAACTTGACTATAAATATGGCCATGATTCATACCAATAACGGCAAATTTGATACGCGGAGTATCATAAACCTTTTCGGTAATACCTTTTACAATTTCAATGTTATAATGTTCAAAACTATTATTTTGAAATAATGGAAAAGTCATTAATCCTGCTGCTGTTGACGAGCTTTTCTTTAAAAAACTACGTCTATCATTACTTTTATTCATTTTTTTAAATTTTAATGAAACAGATTTTTATACTAATAATTTGAATTTATAAGGATTTAGGAGTTTAAGACTACCTAAACCCTACATTATTTTCACATTTTGATATAATTAGTACCGTAAGGCTTTCTTTGTGTACGAGACAACATTGCGTTAGCTTCACTATCGTTTACAAACTTCTCAGTTGTTGGATTCCAAGTAAGTTTTCTTGGAAGTTTCATTGCAATATGGCTAATCAAACAGACAGTACAAGCCCTGTGACCTATTTCAACTGGTGAAATTGGTTCTATTCGGCTTTGGATACAATCTAGCCAGTTACCATGTTGTTCGTCACTTTTATATAAATGAATTTCTTTTTCGCCAATAACAGATTCTAATATTTTTGGGTTGCTGGCATCAAGTGCTTTGCTGCTTTTAGCTTTTGTAGTTGGGTCGCTTGCAGAAGCAACATAATCGCCACGAGAAACAAAAATCCAACCTTCAGTTCCCTCATATCTGATACCATTAGGAAAACCACCACTTGTATACATCGTTACACCATTGGCATAATCAGCTTTTACCATAAAATCTCCATGTACATTCCAAAGACCTGATTTTGGAAATTCAGCAACTGCTTGCACTGAAGTTGGACCGGTGTATTCGGTATCCATACCCCAAGCCGCTGAATCAAAATGGTGCTGTCCCCAACCAGTAATCATACCTGCTCCAAATTGCTCAAGTCGTAACCAACCTGGGCGACCATATCCAACTTGTGGATGCACGCCTGTTTCTGTATATGGAACTTCAGGTGTTGACCCCAGCCACATATCATAATTGAATCCCTTAGGAACTGGCATAGCCGGTGCTGCTGGGCCAGATGGATCACCTGGTAAGCCAACTTTTACTGTATGTAATTTACCTATTCGTCCGTTACGTACCAATTCTGCTGCAATTCTAAATTGTGGCGATGAACGTTGTTGGGTTCCAACTTGAAGTATTTTGCCCGTTTTTTTGATAATATCGCTCAATAAACGTCCTTCGGAAACTGTCAACGAAGTAGGTTTTTGTAAATAAATATCCTTTCCTGCCAAGGCTGCTTCAATGGCTGGTTGAGCGTGCCAAAAATCTGGTGTACTGATAATTACGGCATCAATATCTTTGTTTAACAGCATTTCACGATAATCATCGTACATTTTTACATCTACATATTTATCTTGACCTGTTTTTTTCTTGTAATAATTTTCAATTAGCAATTTTCCGTCTTTCAGACGATTGCTATCTAAATCACAAACTGACATTAGACGAGCAATATCGTGTTGCATTGTACCAACCATATCGTGCTCACGGCCAATACGTCCGCAGCCAATTTGTCCAATATTGATTTTATTACTTGGAGCATTTTTACCAAAAACCGTTGAAGGTACGATTGTTGGAATGCCAAACGCTGCAGCAGCTACACCTGTAATAGTTTGACCAATAAATTTTCTACGTTCCATTTATTTAATTTTTAAGGTTGAGAGTTTAATGATTTGAACATTTGTCGATTTGTAAATTTGGTGGTTAGAAAAATAATTAGGGTTGGTTAATAAACAAATTACCAAACTTTAAAATCTTTTTTACTCCGATTTGTATTTTTCAAATTGTTCGGCTATTTTGGCATTTGAGGTATCGCCTGAATGAACCAATACTCTATACTTTAATTTTACAGTTTGTCCTTTTTTTAATACAGTTTCCTTATCATTTTGTGGCCAATACATTGGTGTAGGCGAGAAAAAGCCATAATCACGCGTAAACCAAGGTGCAGGATACCATTCGTTTGATGGGTGTTGCATAATAGCCATTCCTTCTTGTTTATCTCCACGTTTGCCATAAAAATCAATCCAAGCAGCTTTTTTTCCAAATGTTTCTTTTTCTCCTTTTTCACCATTTGAATTAATCATTGTGCCACCGTTTATTACTGCCAAATCAGCGTCCATTCTTCCACTAAAAAGTGAGTGATTGGTTTTTTCAATAATTACGTCCATTAGCATTTCGAGTGTTACATCGAAATCTATTTGGTATATGTCGTTTGAAGGTGCCGTAATTGTAATTTTACGAGTATCTTTGATCGGAGCACTGGCATTTGGTCTTCGCCAAATACATTCATTTTCAATAATTACCTTGTCGTTTCCAGACTCTATTATATCAGCCCTTATCGATATAATTTGACCCCTTTCGAGTCCTTCTTGCCAATAATTGCCCCCATTTACCCTATCACATCCGAAAAACAATGAACTGTGGTGCGGATAATTTGCATTTCGCATTGATGTTACGCTGGCATTCGATGGGCCATTGACTGGAAAGAAAAATGGATATTTTTCGTCTTCTGATAAAATATAGCTCGTAAATAAATTTTTATTGATTATAATATCAATTTTCGAATTAAATTTTTGTGCTATAATTTTAGTTTGAGCAAATGTATTTGACAAACTAATAATTACTAATAATATTGAAATATTTTTTTTCATATCATGTTATTTTTGAATAAATAGATGCTTTGTAAATACAAGGATTGTGTTGTATTTATATTTATTAAAATGATTTTTATTTTTTCTTAGCCAATTCTAATGACTTTGTAGTTGTATAATATTTAACTAACATATTTGGCACCTCCCACTCAGGCATTTTATTTTTAGATTTATAATCCAAGAATCTTTCCATTACCTCTCCAAAATGTGCTTCATGCCCTGTGCGATATGTGTCTGGAATTTCGACCAACCATTCATTTCCGTGTTTTTTTAAATTGACTCCTGCATATTTGCTTTTTATTGCTTCAAATGCTTGTAGAAGTTCATTTTCGTTTAAATTAGTTGATTTTATATAAAGTTGAGGAATAAACTTTTCTTCTTTTCCTTGTCTAATTTCTAAATTTGCTTTCGTTCCCCTGATTACCGAATAATGTGTATCTCCTCCTTCAGTTGCACTATAATTCCACAAGGCACGAAGTTTTGTATGTACCCCTCGCAAGCTGTAATTAATTTCACCGTTGGCATATACATTTATTGTCGAATCATTTTTCAAATCTTTTTTCAAAAAGTCTGGAAAAGTTTTTGCTCCCGTAATCAAAGAAAATTGACTCAATGTCATTGGCGTTGGCCAACGAGTAGCAGAATTGAATTTGATATCATTATTAGATAGTATTACATTCGGAAAAATTGTCCATTGAGCTAAATCGACTAAATGTACCATTACATCAGCAATTCCTTCGCCTTGTTGATTTACATCCATAAACCATGTTGGTCTTTTTAGCGGGCTTCCAGAAACATATTTATAAAAAAAATGAACGCTTTCTGTAAAAATAGCTGGATTTTCTGCTGTTCCTTTCTCAAGTTGCCCAAAAATAGCTGGTATTTGTATTAGTTCTTTTTGTATAATAGTTGTGATTTCAGACCTTTCTGTCATGATATCGTAAAGCAATACATTGTTTTTCTTGGCAACTTCAAATGCTTTTTGAAGCTGTGTATAGCCTTTACTATCAATACACATAGGCTTATCTCCTAAAATATTGATTCCAGCTTGAGCTGCTTTTAAAATGTATTCAGTTTTCTTTTGATTGTTTCCTGCAATAACCAACAAATTGCCTTTTTTCTCGGAAATCATTTTTTCAAAATAGTCATTTCCCTCATAAACATTTTCTTTCCATTTTGTTGGGTTCTTCGCACGCGAATTGTAGCTTTCAATTCTTTTTAAATGGTCTTGCAAATCCTGTCCAGCGGGAGCATATACATTAACGACCGATGAAACATTATTATATGTTTTATTCTGAACCAAAGCCGCATGAAAATGACCTGGATCAAGCGTAATAAACTGAATTGGTTCATTTTGAGCAAACATTTGATGAACTCCGAGAAGCATTAAGGTTGAAAGAGTGATTTTTTTTAACATGTTTTATTAATTTTTGAAAAACAATTTCTGAAAATAATTTTATACTTTATTGAATAATTTTGATTAAGGTAAAATTTGTACCATTAATCAGTAATTTTTCATCGGTTAATTTTTAACTACAATCTTCGGCTCAAAAAAGTTAAATAGTAGTTGTCATTTGCAATAAATATAAATGACATTCTAAACTACATTATCTCTCTTGCACGTAATTTATTGAAAATGAATTAAAGTGAAGGGGTTGCCGTTTTTTCAATCTTTGAAAAGTACAATTTGACTTGTATTTGATAAACCAACTCATTTTTACGCATTGTTTACAACTATTTCCTTTAATTCGTTTTTTGTATAATATTATCCTTAAATTTAGGATTAAAAAAAGAATATTCTTCCTATTTTTAAGTTTGTATAGCTGTAAACTATCGGTTACGTTTTCGGAAACGTTTGCGATAGTCAATTTAGTGATACATTTTTCAAAATATAAAATCTGTAAATTTATTCTTTGAGTGTTTAGAAAAATAAAAATACATGCGTTTAATTAGGAATAATAATTGGGTTTTATTAGAAAAATATAAATTATTATGATAGCTTGTTCGAAATGTGGTAAAGTTGAAACTATCGTAAAGTCGGGTTTTGTAAGAGGTAAACAAAGACTTTATTGTAAAGACTGTGAATTGTATTTTTCGGTAACTCCGCCAAATGTTAATTCCAGTAAAAAACATCATCAAACCACGATTGTAGATATTGCTAAAACTTTAGGTATTTCGCCATCAACTGTTTCTAGGGCTTTGAATAATAGTCTAGAAATTAATGAAAATACAAGAAATGAGGTAATTAGAGTTGCGAATGAACTTGATTATCGCCCAAATTTACTTGCTCAAAGCTTGCACCGGGGTGAAACTCACACTATTGGGGTTGTGATTCCTGATATACAACGGCCTTTTTTTGCTGGGGTTGTGGCTGGAATTCAGAAAGTAGCATCAGAAGCTGGTTATAGAGTAATGATTTGTCAGTCGAATGAATCGCACAATACCGAAACGCTCAATGTTCAAGCACTTATGGCAAGCAGAGTTGATGGACTTTTGATTAGCCACACCAAGGAAACCAATTCGTTTGAACATATAAAATTACAATTGCGAAAAGGTATACCAATTGTGCATTTTGATAGGGTGTGTGATGAACTCCAAACCGCTAAGGTAATTCTAGAAGATTTTGAGGGAAGTTTTGCTTTAGTTGAACATCTAATAAAACAAGGTTGTAGGCGTATTGCTGCTTGTGCTGGACCCGAAGATTTATTGATAAGTCATAAAAGATTGAATGGATATAAAGCTGCATTACAAAAATACGGTTTGCCTATTGAAGCTGATATTATTTTTCATAGTAGTTTTAAGCAAGAAGACTCAATCAATGCCTTGAATAATTGGTTGGATTTAAGCAAACGTCCCGACGGCATTTTTACTGTTCACTATGCCAATGCCATTGAAATGATTATGTCTTTAAAGCAAAAAGGTATAAAAATTCCGGATGAAATTGCTTTGGCGGCTTTTGGCGATGATTTGGTAGCTTCAATGATTGAACCATCGCTGACTGTATATAATCAGTTTCCGTTTACGGTTGGACAAGAAGCGGCCGCAATCTTGATTGACAATATAATTAATAAAGAAACATTTATGCCGTTTACGAAAGTCATTAAAGGTGAATTAATCGTTCGACAGTCGTCGAAGAAAAACCTGATTAATTAAAATTTAAAGTTAAATAAATATTCTAAACTCTTTTATGAAATACAGGAAATTAGGTAAAACAGGTTTTGAAATCTCTGAAATTAGTCTTGGCACATGGCAAGTAGGAGGCGTTTGGGGCGATGAATTTAGTCATGAAAATGCCGAAAAAATATTGAATTCAGCAGTTGATGTTGGAATTAATTTTATAGATACGGCTGATGTTTATGGTGATGGAGAAAGTGAAAAAGCCGTAGGTCGATTTGTAAAAAATCGTTCTGAACGCATTTATGTGGCTACTAAATGTGGTCGCCAACTCAATCCACATACAAATGAAGCATATCAACCTGCTGTTTTACGCA
The DNA here is from genome assembly GCA_945860265.1 of Emticicia agri. Lineage (GTDB taxonomy): Bacteria > Bacteroidota > Bacteroidia > Cytophagales > Spirosomataceae > Emticicia > Emticicia agri_A. The sequence continues at coordinate 29,983 of CAMAQF010000004.1, forward strand.
AATTCGTTGAAAATAGCCTCAAAAACATGGGTCTCGAAACCCTCGATTTGATTCAGCTCCATTGCCCACCAACCGAAGTTTATTATCGCCCCGAAATTTTTGAATTGTTTGATAGACTAAAAGACGAAGGCAAAATTTTGAATCTCGGAATTAGTGTTGAAAAAGTTGAGGAAGCATTGAAAGGAATTGAATTTGATAACGTTACGACGGTTCAGATAATTTTCAATACTTTCCGCCAACGCCCTTCTGAATTATTCTTTGAACAAGCAAAAAAGAAAGATATAGGAGTAATTGTACGTGTGCCTTTGGCAAGTGGCTTGTTGACAGGTAAATTTTCGAAGCAATCTACATTTACTGCTGGCGACCACCGAAACTTTAATAGAAATGGTGAAATGTTTGATAAAGGCGAAACTTTTTCGGGTATTGATTACGAAACAGGGCTCGCTGCCGTTGGAGAATTGAAAGAATCATTTCCAAATCAAGCTAATTTAGCTCCTATTGCATTGAAATGGATTTTGGGTTTTGATGCCGTAAGTACTATTATACCTGGTGCTTCTCGACCCGAGCAAGTATCGGCCAATGTGGCTGCCTTAGATTTTCCTGACTTGAATGCTGTGCAAATTTCTCATATTAATTCAATTTATGAAAAACACATCAAGAATTTGGTACATCATTTATGGTAGTCTATTTCGTTTCAAAAGTATTAGTCAAAATTTTGGTTCAATCTTAAGAAAATATTTCGTTTAATGAAGAAATTCAGCCCTGTAATTAAAACTATTGCCTTTTTGATGGCGTATATCCCTTTGGTTTATGCTCAAAATCCGAATATACGGATTAATCAAGTTGGCTTTTATCCTAGTGCCACAAAAATAGCTGTTTGGGTAGGCAATCAGTATGAGAACTTTTATTTGTTTGATGTCATCAGCATGGATACGGTTTTTAAGGGAAAGCTTTCAAAGCAAAGAGTAAACGCTATTTCTCAAAAAACTACCCAAATTGCAGATTTTTCAACATTTACTAAATCAGGAAAGTATTTCTTGGGTATTCCTGAAGTAGGTGTTTCTTATACCTTTGAAATTAAAACCAATGTGCATCGTGAAGCCGCAAAGGCTGCTTTAAAAGCTTTTTATTTTCAAAGAGCTTCTGCTTTTTTACCTGAAAAATATGCAGGAAAATGGCATCGAGAAGCAGGACACCCCGACAATAAAGTGTTGATTCATGCCTCAGCGGCAACGTCTCAGCGTCCCGAAGGAATGCTCATTTCTTCACCAAAAGGTTGGTATGATGCCGGAGATTACAATAAATATATTGTTAATTCTGGCATCACAATGGCAACTTTACTTTCACTTTATGAAGATTATCCTGTCTTTTTCAAAACTTTTGAAGCCAATATTCCAGAAAGTGGCAATAAGATTCCAGATGTATTAGATGAAACGTTATGGAATTTACGTTGGATGCTTACTATGCAAGACCCAAATGATGGAGGTGTTTATCATAAGTTAACCAATCCTTCGTTTGATGGAATGCTTATGCCTGAAAAAGCCACAAAACTTCGTTATTTAATTCAAAAAAATACAATTGCAACATTAGATTTTGCCGCAGTAATGGCTCAGGCAAGTCGAATTTTTAAGGATTATAAAAAAGAGCTTCCAGGTTTAGCCGATTCTTGTTTAATTGCTTCGATTAAAGCTTGGAATTGGGCAAAAGAAAATCCTAAAGTTGTATATCGTCAGAATGAAATGAATAAAAATTTTGAGCCTGATATTGTTACTGGTGGTTATGAAGACAAAAGCGATGCAGATGAATGGATTTGGGCAGCTACCGAACTCTATATTACCACAAAAGATGATAATTATTACACGGCGATTGAACTTTACCCCAATAAACCTTTTTCGATTCCAACTTGGAATCAAGTACAATTATTAGCTTATTATTCTCTTTTAAGAAATGAAAAAAAACTTACAGATTTAGCTAGAAATGATTTACCAAATTTAAAGAAAAGGCTTACCGATTTTGGTGATGAATTATTATTAGGTATTGATAATCAAGCTTTTAATACAGTTATGGGAAAATCTTCCAAAGATTTCATGTGGGGTAGTAGCTCTTATGCAGCAAATCAAGGTATTGCTCTTTTGCAGGTCTATAAAATAAATGCTGATAAAAAGTATCTCGCCGCTGCATTGGGTAATTTAGACTATTTATTGGGGAGAAATGCCACAGGATATTCATTTTTAACAGGTTTTGGAAATAAAAAAGTAATGTTTCCGCATCATCGTCAGTCGGAAGCAGATGGAATTATAGAACCAATTCCCGGTTTGCTATCTGGTGGGCCAAACCCTGGTCAACAGGATAAGTGTGAAGGTTATCCAAGCAAAATTGCGGATGAGTCATTTTTGGATGTATCATGCTCATATTCAACCAACGAAATTGCAATAAACTGGAATGCACCGATGGTCTATTTAACGGCCGCTATCGAAGCTTTGCAGAAGAGTTTTTAATATTTTACTATTTAACCTAGTTTTTATGAAAAATTTTGAGATTTTAATTATTGTAATGTTTTTTGTTCAAAGTGTTGTGTATTCACAAGGCAAACTTATCGAATCGAAGGTTTACAAATGGGATGATTTGGTGCTTGCAAATAGACCTCAAGGTGAAGCTCGACAAATTTTTGAAGGAACAACGCCACATTTTAAACTTTGTAAAGTTCATGCCTCAACACTTCTTCCAAAAGGACGAATGCGTCCAGAAGCATACAGACAAGAAAATGAAGAGTTAATTATTGTGAAAGAAGGCGAATTAACCGTAACTATTGAAGGTAAAACGAAAGTTTTGAAGGCAGGTGGAATTGCTCTTATTATGTCCGGAGATATGCGAGAAAATGTTAATATGAGCGATAATAATACCACTTATTATGTATTTCAACTAAATTCTGTTGAGCCAGTTGATATTGAAAGAGGTAAAAAAGCAGGAGGTTCTTTATTGCTAAATTGGGATGAAATTGCTTTCAAATCACACGAAAAAGGAGGTAGAAGAGATTTTTTTAATCGACCTACAAGTATGTGTAAGCGATTTGAAATGCATGTTACCACCCTAAAAGAAGGTTTGATGAGCCATGATGCCCATCAACATAACCCAGCAGAAATTATTTTTTTAATAAATAGCCAAGAAAACGAAAAAGATAGTAAAGCACAAGAAACTATCAATGGCGTTTGGCAAGACTCAAAAGTTGGCGATATAATATTTTTACAATCAAATGATTTACACGGTATCAAAAACGTTGGCAAAGGAACTTGTACCTACTTTGCTTTTCAGTTTGACTAGAGGATATTGATTAGGTTTTATACGAAAAAGGCACAGAGTTGCTAAGGTTCAGAGGCGACAGTCGCTCGGTGCAAATTGCTAATAATGAGGCAATTAAATATTTGAATTTTCGCAAACCATTTTTGGTTAAGTATAAAAATCAAAATGTGTACGTTTGTACGATTTTATTTTTCTTGAAATATACGTTCTAAACCCTAAGTTCGTCGCAAAAAATTACCATTTTGTCTAACACAACTTATTTATAATCAAATCTTTAGATAGATTTAGTAATAGTTTACTTTTCAACGTGATTTATAAAAATGAAACGAAGAACTGCACTCAAAAATGTGCTTTCTACCGCAGGATTTATTACACTCCCTGCGTGGGGAAATAGCTGGAATTCAGAAACTTTCATACAAACGACCTCAATTTTTACTCAAAATCAGGCAAAAACTCTTGATATTTTGGTTGATGCCTTGATTCCAAGTTCAGAAATAATCGGAGCAAAAGATTTAGGTACATCGGCATTTATTGATAAAATGTTGGGCGATTGTTATGAAAAAAAAGTGCAAGAAAACTTTAAGATTAGCTTAGAAAATGCCGAAAAATTGGCAAAAGAAACTTTTTCAAAGTCGCTCGCCGATTGCGAAAAACTACTGTTGAACGAGCTTTTATTTAAACTTTCTGCTTCGGTCGATACTCAACAAAAAGACTTTTTTTCACTTTTAAAACAACTCACTGTTTTGGCTTATACCACTTCTGAGTATGTAATGACAAAGCATTATAATTACGTAATGGCACCTGGTCATTATTATGGCTGTGTGAATGTTTAAGTTTTTGGCTATAAGTTGTTTGCCATTAGTTTTTTAGGGATTAAAAAAGTATGTATTTTCAATGCTAAAAGACTAATTCTTTTAGTTAAAAGCAATTAAAAGTATGAGTTTTCTAAATATAGATTCAGTTAAAAAGCGAACTTTCGATGCGATTGTCATAGGTTCGGGTATTAGTGGTGGTTGGTCAGCCAAGGAATTGTGTGACCGAGGTCTAAAAACCTTGATCTTGGAGCGAGGACGTGACGTTAAACACGTAACAGATTATCCAACAACGATGAAAAATCCATGGGAATTTGAGCATCGTGGTCAAGTTCCTTTGGAAATCAGAAATCAATATCAAAGCGGTCGTACAAGTTTTATGCGAGAAGAAACTTTGCATTGGGCATTAAAACCAGACGAACAACCATTTGTGGAAGAAAAGCCTTTTCAATGGACTCGCGGCTATCATGTAGGCGGAAAGTCTTTGCTTTGGGCAAGACAAACCCAACGTTGGTCAGATTTAGATTTTGAAGGCCCAAAACGTGACGGTTATGCTGTCGATTGGCCAATTAGATACGCCGATTTAGCTCCTTGGTATAGTCATGTTGAAAAATTTGCTGGAATTTCAGGAAATAAAGATAATTTACCACAGTTGCCAGATGGCGATTTTTTGCCAGCCTTCGAGATGAGTTGCGTCGAACAACATTTTAGAGACGTGGTGGGAAAAACCTACATAGACCGCCCAATCATTCACGGTCGTTGTGCACACGTTACTGAGCCAAAACAAATACATTATGACCAAGGACGTGCATCTTGTCAAAACCGAAATCTTTGTAACCGTGGTTGTCCTTATGGTGGATATTTTAGTAGTAATTCTTCGACTTTGCCATGGGCGATGAAAACTGGCAAAATGATTCTCAGGCCGCATTCGGTAGTTCATTCAATCATTTATGATGAAAAAAAACAGAAAGCGACTGGCGTAAGAGTAGTCGATGCCAGTACCAAAGAAATTATAGAGTATTACGCAAAAATTATTTTTGTCAATGCTTCTTCAATAAATTCTAATATGATTTTGATGAATTCTATCTCAAATCGTTTTCGGAATGGCCTTGGAAATGATAGCGGAACACTTGGGAAATATTTTGCATGTCATAATTACAGAGGAAAACTCAGTGCAGACGTAGAAGGTTTTTTAGAAAAAAAGACTAATGGTAAAAATCCAAGTAATGCGTATTTGCCACGTTTTAGAAATCTGTACAAACAAGAAACTGATTTTCTGAGAGGATATTCTGTAGGTATTGGTAGTGGTCGAGGTTTAGGGCAAAACAGTAGTGGAGTGGGAGAAGAATTAAAGCAAAATCTATTGAATCCAAAACTTGGAAATTGGCATATAAGTAGTTGGATGCAAGGCGAAACCGTACCAATTGAAAGCAATCATTTAAGACTTCACGAAACTCTTAAAGATAAGTATGGTATTCCACAACTGGTTACGTCGGTTGCTTGGACAGAAAACGATGATAAAATGGTGAAAGATTATATCAAAGAAATGACAGAAATGTTTACATTAGCAGGCTTTAAGAATGTCAGAGGGGGAGATTCTCATTCAAATCCAGGCTCCGATATTCACGAAATGGGTGGCGTAAGAATGGGAGTTGATCCAAAAACTTCAATGCTCAATAAATGGAATCAATTACATGCCTGTAATAATGTATTTGTTACTGATGGTGCGTGTATGACTTCAACTAGCACACAAAATCCATCTTTGACGTACATGGCTCTTACTGCTCGTGCCGTTGATTATGCTGTAAAAGAATTAAAAAAACGTAATTTATAGTAGCAAAATTTTCTAAATTATACTTTAAAATTCAACTTCAAATTAATAAAATGAAAAAACTTGCAATTTCAACATCATGTGCTTTACTTTTTGTGCTTACTTTCTCCCAAGAAACTTTTGCCCAACCAAGTAGCAAAAACCTTTATACCTATCCATTTGGCGTACAAGCCTATACATTCAGAAATCATTTTCCGAATGATGTATCGGGAACTTTGGATAAAATTAAAAAAATGGGTATAACCGAAATAGAAACGAGTGGAGCAAAAGGCGTTACAGACGAAGAATATAAAAAAATGTGCGATGCTCGTGGAATTGCGATTCCTTCAATTGGAGCTGGTTATGACCAATTAGAAAAACTTTCGATGGATATTGTTAAGAAAGCTAAGGTTTTCGGAGCAAAATATGTAATGTGTGCTTGGATTCCCCACAAAGGTGATAATTTTACAATCGAAGATGCTCAGAAAGCAGTTGAGGTATTCAATAAAGCTGGTAAGTTTTTAAAAGATAACGGTCTAACTTTCTGCTATCACCCACATGGATATGAATTCCGTCCTTATGAAAAAGGAACTTTACTTGATTATATGGTTAAAAATACAAATCCTGAAGATGTATCTTTTGAAATGGATGTTTTGTGGGTGCTTCACGGCGGCGGAAATCCTGTAAAATTATTGAAAACATACGGTAATCGTTGGAAATTGATGCACGTAAAAGATTTGAAAAAAGGAATTGTTGGGAATTTTTCAGGAAATACACCCGCTGAAAATGACGTAGTTTTAGGAACTGGTCAAGCTGATTGGAAAAATATTTTTAAACTCTCTAAAAAGTTCGGTATTAAGCATTATTTTATTGAAGATGAAAGTGAGCACGAACTCGAAAATGTTCCTTTAAGTATTGAATATTTGAAGAATTTGAAGTAAAAATTGAAAAGCCAAGCTGTAGTTTGGCTTTTATTAGAATATTCATTTTGAGTAACAAATTCCTACATTGTTTATCTTGTAAAAGTTTTAAAATATAAAGTTTTTTCATAAATTTTGATATTACTGATGAGCTTCACCAAACCCTTTAAATGTATGAAAATTAAAGTTTTTAGTATAATATTCTCACTAATAAGTATTTACAGCACTGCCCAAAGCTATAACCCAAAGTTGTTTGATAGCATGAAATGGCGAATGATTGGTCCTCATCGTGGCGGTCGAACCGTTGGAGCAGTCGGTGTTCCGCAAAAGCCCAACGTTTTTTATATCGGCGTAAATAATGGGGGTGTTTGGAAAACAACCGACTATGGACGAACATGGTCGCCAATTTTTGATGACCAAGCAACTGGTTCGGTGGGTGATGTGGCCGTTGCCCCATCAAATCCAAATGTAATTTATGTCGCTTCGGGTGAAGGTATTCAACGACCAGATTTATCAGTAGGAAATGGTGTTTACAAATCGACAGATGAAGGTAAAACTTGGATAAATACTGGACTAAAAGATGGACAGCAAATTGGCGGTTTGGCGATTGACCCAACCAACGAAAATAGAGTTTTTGCTGCTGTTTTGGGGCATCCGTATGGGCCTAATACGGAAAGAGGAGTTTATCGAACAACCAATGGCGGTAAAACTTGGGAACGAGTTTTGTACAAAGATGAAAATACAGGAGCGATTCAAGTAACAATTGACCCTAAAAATCCAAATGTAGTATATGCCGACCTTTGGGCGGCTCGCCAAGGGCCTTGGGAAAATGGTGCTTGGCAAGGCCCCGAAAGTGGAATGTATAAATCAACTGATGGAGGCACAACTTGGAAAAAACTAACTAAAGGTTTACCAACCTACGAACAAGGTTTAGGTCGAATTGGATTTTGTATTGCCCCAAGCGACCCCAATCGCCTATATGCAACCGTTGATTCGCCCGAAGGTGGCGGAGTTTTCAAATCAACTGATGCGGGTGAATCTTGGACACTCGCGAGTCAAGACCCAAGAATTTGGGGACGAGGAAGCGATTTTGCCGAAGTAAAAGTTCATCCAACAAACCCCGATATTGTTTTTAGTGCCGATGTTGACACTTGGAAGTCAGAAGATGCAGGAAAAACTTGGACAGCCTTTCGTGGAGCTCCAGGTGGCGATGATTATCACAGACTTTGGATAAATCCAAACAATCCTGATATTATGCTTTTGGCGGCTGACCAAGGAGCAATCATTACTGTCAATGGCGGACAAACTTTTTCTTCATGGTATAATCAACCAACGGCACAATTTTATCATGTAAGCACCGATAATGCTTTTCCATATAATGTTTATGGTGGGCAGCAAGAAAGTGGTTCGGTCGGTGTTACCTCTCGTGGAAATGATGGTATCATAACCTTTCGTGATTGGCATCCAGTAGGAGTAGAGGAGTACGGATATGTAGCTGCTGACCCACTTGACCCCAATATTATTTACGGAGGAAAAGTTACGAAATATGACAAACGAACTGGGCAAACACAAAATATTGCCCCAGAAGCAGTTCGTTCTGGAAAGTATCGTTTTATTCGAACCGCACCTGTTTTATTTTCACCAATTGATAAAAAATCGTTGTTTTTTGCTGGAAATGTATTATTCAAGACAAAAACAGGAGGTGATTCATGGGAGATAATTAGCCCAGATTTGACGCGTGTTAGCTATGATAAACTCCCGAAAAGCTTCAATGTTTTCACTACTGAGGCTATAAAAAAAATGCCTCGGCGTGGAGTAATTTATGCCGTTGCACCTTCACCAAAAGACATAAATATAATTTGGGCAGGAACTGACGATGGATTGATTCATATAACAAAGGATGGCGGAAAAACTTGGCAAAATGTAACTCCACCAATACCTAAGGGTGAGCAAAATGATTTTTGGATTTGGTCTAAAATTTCACAAATTGATGCAGGGCATTATGATAAAAATGTGGCTTATGTGGCAGTAAACAGAATTAGACTTGACGACCAACGTCCGCATATTTTCCGTACAAAAGATGGTGGAAAAACTTGGCAAGAAATCGTTAAAGGCTTGCCAAATGAACCAATCAATACAGTTCGTGAAGACCCTTCTCGCAAAGGATTATTATATGCGGGTTCTGAAAATGCCGTATATGTATCGTTTGATGATGGTGAAAATTGGCAATCATTAAGGCTGAATATGCCCGCAACAAGCATAAGAGATTTGGTAATTAAAGATGATGATATTGTGGTTGGTACTCACGGGCGTAGTTTCTGGATTTTAGATGATATTACACCTTTACGCCAAATGTCTGATGAAATTTTCAAAACTGAAGCATTTTTATTCAAACCACAAAATACTTATCGAGTGCGTTGGAGTACTTATACCGATACGCCAATTACACAAGAAGAACCGCAAGGACAAAATCCACCCGATGGAGCAATTCTTAATTATTTCTTGAAAGAAAAAATCAATAATCCAGTTGTTCTTGAGATTTTCGATGCATCAAAAAAACTAATTCGTAAATTTTCTAGCGATGATAAACCTTACGAATTGCCCGATTTGAATATTCCACATTATTGGATTCGTCCACAACAAATTCTTTCGGCCGATGCTGGTTCGCATCGTTTTATGTGGGATTTGCATTATCCTCCGTTGAATTTGCCACCATCTTATCCGATTTCGGCAGTTTATCAGAATACTGCTCCTGATGCTACTTCACCGTGGGTGATGCCTGGCTATTATATCGCCAAATTGACAGTTGATGGAAAATCTAGCGAACAAACTTTTTTAGTAAAAATGGATCCACGCGTAAAAACCTCAGCTGTTGATTTAAAACTTCAACATGACTTATCGCTGGCTTGCTACGAAGGACGAATGAAAATTGAAGCTGAATTAGCAAAAATGAAAAATTTGCGTAAGAGATTCAGACTGACGGAGGAAAGTTTGAAACAGTTTGATTCAAAAGAAGCTAATTTAAAAAAGATTCAATCAGGTTTAGCTACAATTCACAATATTTTACAGGATGCTGATAGTAAACCTACTACGCAAGTTATTGCAAATGCAAAAGACTTATTGAATCGGTTAAATGTTGTATTTAAGTGAGTTTTATAAAATTTTGAGAGCCACAATTATTATAAGTTGTGGCTTTTTTTTATCTTTAGGAATCAAAATACTTAAACTAAACCCATGAAAAACCTCATTTTAGTTACATTCATTTTATTTAGTTTGGCTTTCCAACAAAAAAAAGACACCACAAATACCTCTTATAAGGAGCAGCACCGTCCTCAGTTCCATTTTACTCCAGAAAAAGGTTGGATGAATGACCCCAACGGCCTTGTATATTACGATGGCGAATACCACCTATTTTATCAACATTATCCTGATAGTACCGTTTGGGGGCCAATGCATTGGGGACATGCTATAAGCAAAGATTTAGTTTCGTGGAAACATCTGCCGATTGCTTTATATCCTGATTCGCTCGGTTATATTTTTTCGGGAAGCATTGTCGTAGATGAAGACAATACAACTGGTTTTCAGACTGGGAAAGAAAAACCTTTGGTTGCGATTTTTACCTATCACGATATGGTGAAAGAAAAAGCAGGACGAAACGATCGTGAATCGCAAGGAATTGCTTATAGTTTGGATAAAGGCCGAACTTGGATAAAGTATGAGAAAAATCCAGTAATTGCTAACAAAGGCGATACCGATTTTCGTGACCCAAAAGTGTTTTGGCATGAAGCTTCTAAAAACTGGATTATGCCTTTGGCAGTTGGGAAAAAATTAGAAATCTTCACCTCACCAAACTTAAAAAACTGGCAAAAAGTAAGCGAATTTGGCTTAAAAGAAAGCGTAAATGATGGGGTTTGGGAATGCCCAGATTTGATTTCTTTCAAGACCGATGATGGCACTGAAAAATGGGTTTTGATACAAAATATTGGTCGTGGAGCTGTAAATGGTGGCTCAGGAACACAATATTTTGTTGGCAATTTTGATGGTAAAATCTTCACCAACGATAATTCGCCTGAAACAAAACTTTGGTTAGATTATGGAGCGGATAATTATGCTGGTGTTTCGTGGTTTAATGCACCAAATAACGAAAAAATTTACATCGGATGGATGTCGAACTGGGACGATTATGCAAACCTTGTTCCAACTAAAGCTTGGAGAAGTGGCATGACTGTTCCTCGAAAATTATCTTTAAACAAATCTCCTGAAGGTTATCGCTTGGCTCAAATGCCTGTCAAACAACTTGAATCTTTACGGATTTCGAGTTCTAATATTCCAAAACAAAAGATTATAAATACGCTATTAATTGAAAATAAATCGGTTTTAAATGAACTTGATTTGTCTTTCGATTTAACAACATCAACCGCAATTGAGCTTGGATTTATTTTATCTAATTCAAAAAATGAAAAACTGATTGTTGGTTTAGATAGAGTCTCAAAGCAAATTTTTATCGACCGAAGAAATGCAGGAAAATCTGATTTTTCTTCAAAATTTGCCAAGAAACATATCGCACCTTTTACTTATGTTAAGGAATTGACAATTAAGGCTTTAGTTGATAAGGCATCAATCGAAGTTTTTGTTAATGGTGGAAAAATTGCCTTAACAGACTTGTTTTTTCCTTCTGAAGAATACACTAAAATTGAACTTTACGGTAAAGGTGGTAATGCCGAGTTAACTACTGGTAAATTATATCCATTGAAATCAGTTTGGGCTAAAAAATAGATTTTATTGTTTAAATTTTCCTCGAAGGAACGTCAAATTTTTACGCTCTTTCGAATATTTTATAATTTGAACAATTAGTCATTATCAAAGAAAAATGTCAAAGAAAAATATAGTTTGTTTTGGAGAAGTATTATGGGATTTGCTTCCTTCTGGCAAAATTGCTGGTGGAGCTCCAATGAATGTGGCGGTTCATGCCAGTCAATTAGGCTTGAACGCTATAATGATTAGTGCCGTTGGAAATGATGAACTGGGAGAAGGAATTACGTCTTTTTTATTAAGCAGAGGTTTATCAATAGAAAATATTCAAAAAAATGAATACCAAACGGGCATTGTAGAGGTTACTTTAGATGCAAAAGGGAGTCCGTCCTATTCAATCATTGAACCAGTTGCTTGGGATTTTATTAGATTGACTGATGCTGCAAAAAGTACCATTCAAGTAGCAGATGCTCTGGTTTTTGGGAGCTTAGCTTTAAGAAATGAAATTTCAAAACTAACGCTTTTGCAATTACAAATAGATTCCAAACTGAAAATTTTAGATTTAAATCTCAGGAAACCATTTTATTCACCAAAATTGACTGATGAACTTTTGCGAGTTGCCGATATTGTAAAAGTCAATGATGAAGAATTAGAAATGATTTGTACTTGGTTCGGTTCATTTGGTAATCAAATAGACAATGCTAGTTTTCTGAAAGCACGATTTAAACTCAAAGGAATTTTAGTGACGAGAGGAGCAAATGGTGCTTTTTTTATTGATGAAAATAATGAAGTATTTGAACATCAAGGATTTAAAGTAATCGTAAATGATACCATCGGAAGTGGAGATTCATTTTTGGCTGCGTTCATAACCAAATGGCTCAGTGGTGAAACGCCAGGTGAAGCCCTAAAATATGCTTGTGCGGTAGGTGCGTTTGTTGCAACACAGAAAGGTGCAACGCCAGCAATTTCTGAAGAAGATATTATGAAAGCTATGAAATAATCAAGTGAAATAATTATATTGTATAAAAATACGCCCAAGCAATCATGATAATTTGTAGAGGAAGTCTTAACCATAGTATCCAATTCGGTATTTTTTTGAATTTACCCGAAGTGACCATATATATATTGGCAGGAAAAACAGCAATGAATAATAAAATAATTCCCCAAGCAGCAAATGATTTTGTTTGGCTAAAAAGCAATCCAATTCCTAAAATAATTTCTGTAATTCCGCTAATAATCACCATTTCTTCATGTTTTGGAATGTACGGTGGCATGGTTTTCATAAAAAAGTTTTTCTTTGTAAAGTGCGAAATTCCCGCAAAAACTAAAAAACCTGCCATTATATAAAGAGCAATATTCTCCATAAGTCTCATCATTAAATTTATTCATCGCAAATTAAGTCAAAAAATAATTTTAATGGTTTATTTTACATATAATCTTTATCGACAAAAATAATATAACATTATGAATAAAGTTTTCTTATACAGTTTTACTCTGCTTTTTTCAATAATTTTCCCGATTTGTTTTGCACAAAAAAACAAAACTGAAGCATATTTTCCTGCTTATAACCAATGGATTTCAAAGAATCCCACTGAATTAGGACTTAATATAGATAAAATAAATGAAACCATAAAATTTGCCAAAGATAATGAAATAAAAAATCCAAGAAATATGGAAGTGTCTCATTATCAGTCTTTTGGAAAAGAACCTTTCGGTTTTGCGGTTGGACCTTTTGCCGAGCGAGGCGAACCAACAGGTTTAATTATTCACAAAGGTTATATTGTGGCTCAGTGGGGAGAACCAAACCGCTGCGATATTACACATAGTGTGACAAAAAGTTTTTTATCAAGTGTTGTTGGATTAGCTGTTGATCGTAGCCTAATCAAAAATGTTTCGGATACGGTTGCTCCATACGTTCCACCAATCGAAATTTATGGAAACCCAGTCAACCGTTCGGCTGATGAGTTTGGAAAGCCAGAATTACTGCAACTTTTTGATACACCTCATAATAAAACGATTACTTGGAATTCACTTCTTCGTCAAACTAGCGATTGGGAAGGTACACTTTGGGGGAAACCAGATTGGGCTGACCGCCCAGACAAAGATGCTACAAAATGGCTAAATAGACCCAGAAATAAACAAGGAAGCTTTTATGAATATAATGATGTGAGAGTTAATGTACTTTCTTTAGCGGCACTGAGCGTTTGGAGAAAACCTTTGCCACAAGTTTTGAAAGAGAACTTAATGGATAAAATAGGTGCTTCAAATACCTGGCGTTGGACGGGCTATCGAAACTCTTGGATTGTCTTGGATGGGCAAGCCGTTCAGTCAGTTAGTGGAGGTGGACATTGGGGTGGAGGAATGTTTATTAATGCATTTGACATGGGGCGTTTTGGTTTGCTCTCATTAAATAGGGGAAAATGGAAAGACCAACAGGTTTTATCAGAAAACTGGGTAAATCAAGCACTTACACCCACACCTGCTCAACCTACTTATGGTTATATGAATTGGTTTTTGAATACAGACCAAAAACTCTTACCGAGTGCTTCAGCAAAATCATTTTATCATCTCGGAAACGGCACAAATTTGATTTATATTGACCCGGAGCATGATTTGGTAATGGTTGTTAGATGGATTTCTTCTGAGGCAATGGATGGCATAGTAAAGAAAGTTTTAGAAGCATTTCCAAAATAAATAAGCTTATTTTTTTTTATACTTATCTATTCAAAACAAATTAAAAATGAAAAAAATCAACCTAATTTTATTCTTCTTATTTTTAGCTATTGGTGCGTTTGCCCAAGTAAAAAAAGAATTTTATGAACTTCGTACCTACGAATTAAAGTTTGGTTCGTCACGTACAAATATCGAAAATTATTTTAAAAATGCTCTTTTTCCGACTTTGAATAAATACGGCGTAAAAAACATTGGAGCATTTGGAGAAATGGGACTTTCTGACCCTGGAAAAATCTATATATTGATTCCTTATGCTTCAATTGAAGAGTTTTCGAGAGTTAATGAAAAAATTAAAGCGGATGAAGATTTCCTGAAAGCAACTCAAGAATATAATGCTTTACCACCCGAAAAAGCTCCATATACTCGTTTTACATCTTCAATTATGAATGCTTTTGACGGAATACCACAGTTGGTAAAACCAACTACTGACCAAAAAATATTTGAATTAAGAATTTATCAAAGCTATTCAGAGGATGCAGCTCGTCGTAAAAGAAAAATGTTCAATGATGAAGAATTGAAGATTTTCAGAGATACTAAACTCAATTCGGTGTTTTTCGGAGAGGTTATTGCAGGTGAATACATGCCATGCCTCACTTATATGTTGGCTTTCAAAAACATGGAAGAACGTGATGCTAATTGGAAAGTTTTTAGTGCAAACCCAGATTGGAAACGTATTTCAAGTGCTGCCGAATATGCCAATTCAGTTTCGCATATCATCAGAGTTTTCTTAGTGCCTTTATCTTATACTCAACTCTAAAATCATGAAAAAATACTTCATATTCTTATTTATGATGTGCTTTGCATTATTACTGAAAGCACAAAATGAAACATTCGCTGAGAAATTAGGCTTTCCAAAAGGAGCGAAAGTCATAATCATGCACGTTGATGACGTTGGAATGTCTTATGACTCAAACGTTGGGGCAATCAAATCAGTTGAAGAGGGAGTTGCTACTTCAATGAGCGTTATGATGCCTTGTTCGTGGGTACCATCGTTTGTGCATTACCTTAAAAATCATCCTCAAATCGATGCGGGATTACACCTTACCTTAACTTCTGAATGGAAAGATTATCGTTGGGGTCCTTTGGCTGGTAAACCAACTGTACCGAATTTGGTCGATTCAGAGGGAGCAATGTGGCGAAGTGTTGAAGAAACTGCCAAACACGCTTCAGCAGATGATATTGAGAAAGAAATAAGAAGCCAATTGGAAAGAGCAAGAGCAATGGGTTTTGAGCCAACGCACATGGACTCTCACATGGGAACATTATTTGCACGCCAAGATTATTTAGAACGCTATTTCAAAGTTGGTATCGAAAATAAAATACCAGTTATGTTTCCTGGTGGACATGATACCATGATTTTGCGTGATGGTGCCTCAGGTTTAACAATTCAACAAGCTCAAAAAATTGGAAAAATGCTTTGGGATGCTGGTTTGCCAGTTTTAGATGATTTGCACAATATAAGTTATGGCTGGACGATGGATAAAGTAAAAAATCCAGATGAAAAGGCTTTGCAGAAATATAAAACCCAAAAATACATTGATTCATTTAAAGATTTACAGGCAGGTGTAACTATGGTGATTATGCACTGTACTTCTCCAACTGAGGTTTTTGAACATATTTCAGATTCGGGAAATACTCGTCGGGGTGATATGTTGGCCATGATCGACCCAGCTTTAAAAAAGTATATTCAAGACAATGGAATTATTTTGACAACTTGGAGGGAATTGAAACAAAGAAGAGACAAAATTAAATAAGATTGTTTGCAATGCCCATTTCTTATAAATGGGCATTGTTTTACATTCTATCGAAGACATCATTCATATCTAAACTTCTATTTTTTCTACTTTTTTGTTCTTGACGATATTTGTCAATTAGGTATTTCACCTGCACATTATCTTTATAAAACGGAGCTTGTTTCTCTTCATTTTTGATAGTTTTCTTCAAATTTGCAATTTCTTTCCTAAACTTATTTTCTAAACTTTGGTATTTATCTGACCCATAACGGTCATAAATAGAAGGTCCAAAATAATATCTTTGACCAAAAGAAATTACTTCCGCAAATTCTTGTTCCAACTCTGCAACTTGTTGTATCAATAGTTTTACATAATATTTGAGACTTTCATCGTTGCTATGCTCAAAGTCAGTTCCCAAGAGTTCGAGTCTTAGTCGAAGCAATTCAAAAAGGTCATCTTTTTCGTTTGCCTCCGTTATACGGTGCATCAAAAGTGTTTTTCGTTCTTTTTCTAGTTCATCTTTTTCACGGTCAGGGTGAAATGCTTTCACCAATTCCATATAAATTTGTCGACTCGTTTTGTTTAAATTCTTTGCTTCTTGTCGTTGTTTTTCTTCTTTCTCTATTTGTTTGGCTGTTTTCTTTTTACTAGCTTTTCTTGCTTCATATTTAGCTTCATCGGCTGCCACTTGTTGGTCGAGGTATTCTTGTAATTTTTCTGGGTCGCTCAAATCTGCATCATCATCGAATTTCATTTCAAAAATTGAAGAAAGTGAATCTTTTAATGTTTCAGAGGCTTTTTTATTAGCTTCCTCATAGGCTTCTTCAAAACTTATACCATCATTATGTCGTGTAAAAATTTCTTCTAGTTCAGGTGAATCTGTTCTGTTTATTAGCTCGCTGATCCACTCAATTATCATTTCAGAAAGTGTATCATTGTCACGCTTTTTGAATATATTTTGTTGAAAAAGAGCATCTAAGTAAAATATTTTTTTAACCTGTACCTCGATTAGTTTTTTCTCCAACGGAAAAATTTCAGAAGTAATCTTTACTTGAATTTGGTCCATTTCAGCTTTCACAAATACAATTTCCCTTTTCAATCGATCTATTTTCTGAATATTGGTATTAAATTGTTTTTGTAGTTTTGTTAAAATTGCCGAATTTTCTGTTTTAATTTGAATAAGTTCTTGCATAGATATAAAATTTGATGATTTTGAGATAAGTTGCTGTTTATGATTAGTTTATATCAGTAGAAAACTTAGAGTTCAAACCTCTTTCGAGCTAGCATTTCAGTAGAAAATGAATTGTTTGCTACTAATATGCTACCCCGAATGGGGTCAAACAAAATCACGATAATATAAACTATTTTCAGCCATATACTTACAAAAAGAACAAGTTATTAGTGCTTGAAAATAATTAGTTTGTTGAGTTATTTGTATTTAAAGTGCTTGTATTCAGCATTTTACGAAAACTACAACGACCTGCTTAAATAAATGTAGATTCATTTTATGGATGCAAGATATTAGAATATAAGTGTTTTATCAAATAAATTTATTAACAAAAAAACTATTCTTGACATTTTGTCAATAGAAAGAAATCTTAATAGCGGATATAGATTTCAAAAATATTTCAGTTTAAAATTCGTTGTATTTGTACCAATCAGAATTAATTTATTTATATATGGTAGCAATAAAAAATATTTTAAGTTTAGTATTAGTTTCTTTAATTTTTCTGAATTGCTCTAAAATTGAAGATTTTAAAAGCAAAGATGCTGTAAATAAAGGTGAAAGCTATCGAATTAAAACAAAATTGACCTTAGCTCAATCACAAAATTATATGATTGAGTCCCCTAGAACAATCGTTAATGCTGGACGTATATTTATTGAGGGCGATTATCTTTTTATTGGTGAATTTGGCTTAGGTATACATGTTTTAGATAATACCTTGCCCACCATTCCTCTACCATTGGCATTTTTGAGTATTCCTGCCAGCACCGATTACTTCGTTAAGAATGATGTTTTGATAGTTGATAATGGGAATGACCTCGTTTCAATGGCAATAGATTCTTTGGATAAATTGATAAAGAAAGAAAAAACAATTGTCGAACTTAATCGTAGCCTATTAGTAAATAAGCGAACCTCAAAAGTTTTTGTTTATCCAAACTATCCTATTCAGCAAAATGTATATTTTGAATGCCCTGATAAAGAGCATTTTGTGGTCGCTTGGGAAAAAGGAGATTTTTTAAATGTCTCCAATTGTTATCGTTAAAGAAATAAATATCAACAATACTCTACAAATTTAATGTCAAAAATCCCTTATTTTTTTGTAATTCTGCTGTTTTTTGTGTCGTGCAAAGGCTATCTCGCTCCTGAGCCTATCCGTATAGTCGGTAGTCAAAAAGAATTTCAGCATTTTCATCCTACAAGTAATCCTTTACAGTATTTTGTGTTGGCAAATCGCACAATTAATTTTTTAAATGTTAATACTCCCTTAACTTTAAATCTCAGTTCGGTTTTACCGCTCGAAATAGATTTTGAGAAAGTGGCTGGCAATACAGATACTTTGTTTGTGCAGACTGCTTCTGAATTGAAAATGATGCACCTCGACGCAAGTGCATGGCGAGAATTAGGGGTAATCAGGGACTTAAAACCTTGTGATAATTTTTTAACAATGAATAAATTCATAGTTATCGCAAAAGGAAATGATGTTTGTAGAACCAGCAATGAAGTGCCAACAATTACCGTTTATAAATCAGAAAGCCTTGCAGTTCCAGTTTATAGTATTGTTGCGAACAGGTCTTTAGTTACAAAAAGTTATACTTTACAGCGTTATGGAAAAACAATATTTGTAGCTGACCCAATTGATGGTTTAGCTATTTATGATATTTCGGCAACTGGCAAACTAACAATAATCTCAAACTATCCGCAGATAAAAACAGACCGTATTGACATTTTTGAATCAAAAAAGATTGCTATTTTTAAAACCTTAAAAGGGATTACTCAGTATTCATTAGCCGATTTGAAAAACTTGAAAGAACTTAGTAGCGTAAAATGAAAAACAGAGCTATGAATAAATATTTTGTATATGGTTTTGTGACATTTTTTTGTTTACAAACTGCAGTTGCACAAAAACGTGAACCGATTTCTTTTACGCATCAACCTATTTTGTTATTGAAATTTACGCCTTTGCCATTACTTGCAACTGAAAATGCGTTTCAGATTGGTGCAGAGTTAGCTCCCCCAATTGGTAAAATAAGTTTTAATTTTGACTATGGAATAGGTAAAGGAAAACTGAATGTTGATAAATATATTCGAAAAAATATGCCAGATATGAAAACCCAATATTTTAGGGGTGAAATTCGAGGGTATTTTTCAGATTGGTATCCTTTTTATGCACTTGATAGAAAACCTTTTGGCCGTTATTGGGCTTTAGAATATGCTCAAAAGAAAATAAACCGTCAAGAAGTCAATGCATTGGCGATTGGAGCGGCAAGTTTGCCTAATTATGCAGTATTTGAAAAGACAAATGTCTTACAAACAGAACAAATACTCAATATTAAATGGGGAAAAAATTTACGGATCAATAGACATTTCTTTATTGATGTTTATATAGGTGCTGGTGTAAGAAAATACAAAGTGTCAAGTGAAAATGATTTGATTTTACACAGTGGTTTTTTATCGAAATGGAAGTTTTGGGAAGTAGGAAGTAAAGGGATATTACCAAACGCAACAGCTGGATTTCGACTTTGTTTAGTTATTTAATTTATACTTTCAATGAAAATATTGCTTATCTCGAACAGCCTTAAAAACTACTTTACTGTGCTTATTTGCACGTTAGTCTTAGCTTCTTGTTGGGCTCCACGTTGCCCAATTCAAAGTTGTAAGTCGAAATATGAGCATAAGCATACGTCAATGGTTTCGGGTTATTTTTCTTCTCGGAAACTAAGTGTGCCTACATTCCATTTTATCTGGGATAAGAAAAAAGACAATTTAGGAACATTGAAATTAGAAATTCAACCTAAAAATGGAAAACAAGGTATGAGAAAAAAGAGTAAAAAAATTAAATTGTTTCCTTGGGAAAAAGGATATAACTAATTATGTTTATTTAACTTTCCTATTAAATAACTAAAAACCTATTGTCTTTAGTCTGTTAGGTCAAACCAACGAGTTTAAAAAAAGCCTGCATTGGTCTGCTTTCAGAATGCCGTAGTTATTCTACAAGTAGGTTTCTTAGTGGTATATCTGCTGTATTCTTGTTATACCATTTATATTGGATGCTTCCACAATAAAAATCCTGCGGCTAAATGTTTATGGTTTAATTAATTATTCCCTTTTTGTCATTTTAATTGAAAACGTGTGTGTTATCTAAAAATCCAAATGACAATTTAACCAACCTTCATCAAAGCGGGTTGGGAAGTTTTTACGGTAAAAATTAATAGCAGGTTCATTCCAATCAAGTACTTGCCACATCATGCCAGTGCATTCGGTATTTTTAGCTTCTTCAATCACTTTATCGAATAGAAGTTTTCCTAAGCCATTGCCACGCATAGACTCTGTGACTACAATGTCTTCAAGGTATAAACGCTTACCTTTCCAAGTCGAATAACGATAATAATATATTGAAATTCCTTGAACAAAACCATCAACTTCGGCTACAAAGCAACCAAAGATTTTATTTTTACCAAATCCATCTTTGACCATCATCTCAACAGTATTTGTTACTTGATGAGGCTCTTTTTCATAAACTGCTAGTTCATAAACAAGCTCATATACTCGCTTAACGTCGGCTTTTTCTATTCGTCTTATCTTGATTTTCATAGAATTTTGTGTTTTATATTTAATCCAGAAGATTTTTCATTCATTATTCACGTATCCTTCCCATTTTTCGAGAACGGTTTTAAAATCATCGGGTAATTCGGTGTCGAACTGCATCCATTCTTTTGTTCGTGGATGCACAAAGCCCAAAGTTTTTGCATGGAGTGCCTGTCTAGGTAATACTTCAAAGCAATTTTCAACAAATTTCTTATAGCTAGAAAACTGTTGACCTCTTAAAATTTTATCTCCACCATAATCTGAATCGCTAAAAAGGGTATGCCCTAAAAATTTCATGTGAACCCTGATTTGATGGGTTCGACCAGTTTCTAAATTACATTGAAGGAGTGAAACGTAGCGAAAATCTTTCAGAATTTTATAATGAGTTATAGATTCTTTGCCGTATGAAGCATCCAAAAATACTTCACTCAGTTTTCTATTTTTTGGGCTACGTCCGATAAAATTATGGATAGTCCCTGTGGCTTCTTTCGGAACTCCCCAAACAAGTGCATAATAGGTGCGTTCGATTGAATGTTCGAAGAACTGTTTGGCCATAAAAGTCATCGCAAAATCATTTTTGGCAATGACCAAAAGTCCTGAAGTATCTTTATCAATGCGATGAACCAAACCTGGGCGAATCTCACCGTTACGGTGAGTTGGCAAGTTTTTAAGATAATAAATTAAACCATTAACGAGAGTACCAGACCAATTGCCAACCGCAGGATGAACAACCATTCCTGCTGGCTTATTGACAACCATTAAATCGTCGTCTTCATAAACAATATTAAGCGGAATATCTTCTTCTAGCAACTCGAAAACTCTTGGAGGGCTGGGCAACGAAAATGTGACAACATCCAAAGGTTTTACTTTATAGCTGGCTTTGACTGTAATACCATTTACTTTTATTGCTTCTGCATCAATTGAGTTTTGGATTTTATTGCGAGAAATGTTTTTCGTGAAATGGGGCAAATATTTATCCAAACGCATCGAGACTTGGCCTTTATCAACCACAATTCGTTGATGTTCAAATAGTTCGTCTTCTTCTTCGCTGTCAAAAATATCTTTTTCTTCGTTCATTTTCATTAAATTTACGGCAAATTTAAGATAAAATGAACGACTTTCCTGTTAATGATGCTTTTTCTGAACGAATAAATCAAGTTTTATCATTGCCTTCGCCTTTACAAAAATTGGAAGATGCGTTGTTTACAGCAAATGGTTTAAAAGTTTTTGTGAAACGAGATGATTTAATTCACCCAGAAATTTCGGGCAATAAATGGCGAAAATTAAAATATAATTTAAATGATGCTCAGAATCAAGGTGCCAAACAAATCATTACTTTTGGTGGAGCGTACTCCAATCATATTTATGCGATGGCAGCAGCAGGAAAATATTTTGGTTTTAAAACAGTTGGAATTGTTCGTGGGGAGGAGCTGAATAAAAAATCGTCAGAAACACTGAGGTTTGCCTCTGAATGTGGAATGAGACTTCATTTTGTGACACGGACAGAGTATCGTGATATGCGTGAAAATCCTCAAAATCAATTGTCTATTATTCACGAACTTACAGGTTTGGATATAAATAACTCAAAAGTAATTCCTGAGGGCGGCACGAATTACTTAGCTTTAGCTGGAGTAGGAGAGATGTTTGAAGAGATTATTTGCCAATTAGGTTCAGCTCCTGATTATATTTTTTGTCCCGTCGGTACGGCTGGAACGATTTCGGGAATTTTAGCTAATTCTGATAAAAAAACGAAAGTTATTGGCATTTGTGTCTTGAAAAACGGACAATATTTGCTAAATGAAATAGATACTTTATTGAAAAGTACCTCGGTATCGAACGTTGGTAGTAATCTGAATCCTTCCAACGTTAATTTTGAAGTTTTATGGAATGAACATCATGGCGGATATGCAAAAAAAACAGCCGAATTGATTGAATTTATATCAAAATTTAATGCTGAACGTGATTTTGTTATTGAACCAATTTATTCTGGTAAAATGTTTTTTACCTTTTATAAATATTTTTCCTCTTTAATAGAGCCTAATTCGAAAGTGGTCTTAATTCATACAGGAGGACTCAGGAATTTATTTTGAACTGCCAGTCTTAAAAACACTTTTTTCATTTCCTGTTGTAATGATGGGGGAAATCTAAAATTTCCAAGTTATATGTTTTTATATCGCCATAACTTATAACTCCATTGGAAATAATATAAGCTCTATAATACAGGTCGGCTGTTGAATTTAAATTATAAATATCAATTACATGTGTTTTTGGAAAAACAGTTATATTTTCAAGTATTTTAGCTTTTGAATGGTCCAAGGTTGGAGTTGTGAAACGTTGCGACCAACAAATTCCATATTCAGTGATGTTATCTGAGTTTCCACCAAATTCAACCAATCCTTTAATTTTAACTGAGGTTGTGGTGGTAGTATTCGCTTCTAAAGTTTTTATAGTAGGTTGAGTGATTGCTAAGGTTTTGAAAGTGAGCGTGTTTCCATAAGAATATACCCCATTAGACACAACAAATGCTCGAAAATAATAGCTTGTGTTTGGAATAAGATTTGTGGCATCTTCGCTATAAATTGAAGGATAAACGCCTAAAGTCCCTACTTTACTTAATTTAGAATCGCTCATAGTAGGAAGATTGTTACTTGCAGACCAGCAAATACCATACTCACTAACATCAAAAGTTCCTTTGGTTTCTACTATTCCCCGAAGTTTGGCTGTTGTTGTAAATACCAAAAGCACAGCATCTGTTTTTATTGAAGGTTGAAAATTAAATCCGCTGTTTTAAATATTGTTACTGGACCAAAGAAAGTATTAGAAGAAATGGTTGAATAAGCTCTTACATAATAATTTGAGCTTGTTTTAAAGCCTTTAATTACCTCAGAAAATTTTAATGGTACTACATCTGCAGTCGAAATTGCACCAAGCGAAATTTTAGAGTCAGCCAGAGTAGGTGTCGCATTGTTTTCGGAGTACACAAATCCATAATCAGATATATATTGATTGCCAACATCAGTAATAGCACTCGAAAATCTTGCAGAGGAAATTGTGGTTTCTGAAACGGTGGTTGTGTCTAAAATTGGTGGAATCGGGATAATTTCTTTTGTTTTTCAAGTAACAACTATTATCAGAAAAAGGAAAGTAATTATAGCTTTTAAGTAAGTTTTCATATTTATTGATAGATTTTATTTTGAGTTGTGAAGTTATAGTTTTGAAGGTATTACTTAATACTGCTTACTTTTATATGCAGTCATCTTTATAATACCATACAAATATTAGTAGAAATTTATTTATTAATTATGAGTTTGAGCATATAATCAATAAAAATCCCAAAAAATGTGCTTAACAAAATTCAGAAGTTTTTTAATGGATCAATTTTACAATGTTAATTTTAGAATGAAATGTTTTATATGAATAATTCCAAAGATATTTATTGAGAAATTGTAAATATAAAATTTATATGATAGCTTTGAATTGTTCAAATTCAATCTTTTTTATTAATGCAACTACAAACCTTTCAAAACTCTGAGCAACTCGCCACTCACACTGCCAATTATATTATTGATTTAGTCAGAAATAAACCAAGTGCAACATTAATTCTGACTTCAGGAGATACACCTGTTTTGACATACAAAAAAATTGTTGAACTTGCTCAACCTTCTGATTTTGAGCAGGTTACCATAATTGGCCTTGATGAATGGGTCGGTATTCCAGCTACGAGCGTAGGTAGCTGCAGGTACATCGTTGAAGAAAACTTGTTAAAACCACTTGGAGTTAACCCGGCACATTATACTTTTTTTGACTCAATGACAAATGACCTCGAATCAGAGTGTAAGCGAGTAGATGAATTGATTTATAGCAAAGGTGGGGCAGATTTAATTATTGTTGGAGTGGGAGTAAACGGGCATATTGGTTTGAATGAACCTGGTTATAGTTTTGATAATTATTGTCACATTACGCAACTCGCAGATGTTACGATTACTATTGGACAGAAATATTTTAAAGAAAATACACCACTTATACAAGGTATTACAATCGGCTTAAAACATCTTTTGGAAGCAAATGTTGCGATTTTGATTGCAACAGGTCAGCGTAAAGCAGAGGTTTTAAAACAAACTTTTGTGCAAGAACCAAGCATAGAACTGCCCTCTACGGTATTTAAATTACATTCAAACGCTTTTGTTTGGATTGATGAAGCGGCTGCTCAACTATTGTAATGCTAATTTAATGTCTCAAAAAAATCTAGATATACTATTTATAGCCGCCGCCATATTTTCGCCAATATTATATGGTGTCTTTTTTATACGAAATTTTTCAATGCCACTTTCAGGTGGTGGCGATATTGATGAATGGGAATATGTAGGCTATTATCTTTCTCATCATATTAGTTTTAAGCCTTTTCCAAGTTTAGAATTTAATAATAATCAAAGTTTTTATCCATTTGGCACCACTCAAGTTTTTTCCGATTGGTCGCTCGAAAGCAATTATTGGTTTGCTTTGTTTTATAATTATTTCGGTCACGGAGCTTGGCTCAATTTTTATTATATACTTAGCCTAATTGTTTCATATTTAGGGACTTATCTTATTATAAAGAAAGACTTTGGTCAGAACAAAGCCTTTTTTGTCGGCTTTATTGTTACGTTCTTCAATTTCTATGCCCTAAATAAATACCCCCATCATTATAATCATAGTACAATTCATTGGGCTGTTTTAAGTTTTTTTACTGACTTTACTTTTGTTAAACGGATAGTTTTGAGAGAAAATATTTCATTAAAGTGGGTTTTCTTGAAGGCTTTTATTTTATTAGCAACTCTCGGAATGAACCTCGGTTATATTTGCGGTTTTGCTCTTAATAGCTTCGTAATTAGCTTATTTGTTATGCTGGTGGTTGTTTTAATAAGGATTCTGAAAGGCGAAAATCAACTGAAGAAATATTTTTTCGACTGGTTTTCTGATTTAAAGAGTTCTCCGAGGCTTTATTTAATGTTGAGTATTCCAAGTCTGATTTTTATTTTTCTGTATCTGCCTTTAGTTTTACAAATTTATTTTGAAGCAAAGTCCTTTCATCTTGACAACGTCAATGCACCACATTTCTGGAGTCATCCATTACGAATGTTGCTTCCATATTTTCCAGGTTTTAGTGCTTTATATAATCCATTTACGCACATATTGAAGGATATGCCCGAAGGACTTGGTTCAGGAAGCCCAGGTTGGCTTTGCTTAAGTTTGGGAATTATAGGTTTTTTTAAAAATAGAAAACAGTTTTGGCTAGTATTTCTTCCAATGATGATTCTTCTGTTGATTTCTACATTTTATCATCCAAATAAAATTCCTACACTAAAAATCTTCCCGTGGGGAGCGTACAATCGTGTACCTTCGCGATTTACATCTTTGTTACCTGTTATTTTCTCGTGCTTTTTTCTTCCTACTGATCTAAGGAAATTGCCTTTTAATAAAATTTTATTATTTCCTTTGATAATTTTTTTTATCCTTGAACTGTCAGAAGTTTACAAATACCGATATTCACAAAAACCATTTGAGTTTGACAAAAACTTTTTTGGTTATATGCAACAAGTAAAATTACAAAAAGGTGAAGCAGTAATGGATTTTCCATTTTGTATTGTTGGCGGTGATGGTACTGGTCTTAGAGAAAAACTTTGTCCGATTTTTCAACGAACTTGCAATGTTTATGCTTTAAGCCGTTTTCATGAAAAGAAAGTCATAGGAGGATACTATAGCCACGTTCCTGAATCAGCCATTAAAGGTTTTGTTTCTGCGGGAATTGGCAAATGGGTAGTTCCAAATGATAGTACATACATAGAAGGTTGGAAGAATGCCACTAAAATTATTAATATTCTCGATGATAAGCAATTGGAGCATTTTGTGAGTTATTTTAAATATAATGATTTTGCAGGAATAAACCTAAGTGTCGATTTGATTCCCTACGAAATGTATAAGCAAATAACAAATGTTATTGGTTCTCCTACGCTAAGGACTATTTTTCCAGGTGCTGGCAAAATAGTATTTATACCCAAACCTAAATTATGGCAAAAATTTGTTAATAAAGAAAAAGCAATGGCAATTAAATTTCCTTGCGGTTGTGATTAATGATTCATTTTTTCATTGAGATCGTTTTTATGAGTTATTATGTTAATTTTTAGTTTTAGTTGTATAAATTAATGAAATAAAGATAACTTTGCATTTTAGTTAGAAAATAATATTTGCATGGCAGTCTTATTGGAATTACAAACATTTTTATCGGAAAAGGGTAGTTTAACAGTTTTTGAAAAGGTTCTAACAAATGGCATTAAAAGAATTTTTTATATCTATAATGCTTTTAATCAAATTCGCGGGGGGCATCGTCATAAACTTGCTTATAATGCACTTACTTGTGTGAGTGGTACATGTAAGGTATATGTTCATAATGGTGGCTACGAAGAAATTTTCGCGTTAGATTCACCAGATAAATGTGTGTTGGTCGAACCTAGAGATTGGCATACGATGTACGATTTTTCCGAAAATGCAGTTTTGTTAGTTCTCTCTGATAGGTATTATGAAAAAGAAGACTATGTCTATGAAAAATATGTTGCGTTGGGTGTAAAAGAGTAAAGAAAAAGATTTTTATAAAATTTGTCACTTTTTGTTTACTGGTCTTAGTCCATTTAAAGCGTCTCAATAATTATATTATGATTAGTATAAATACAAATATCTGCTGCAATATTTAAACTTTCTTGCACCATTTGTTCGGCCGTCATGCCATCAGCATGTCGTTTTAGGGCAATCGCTGCCGACTGTGCGTACATACTTCCAGAGCCAATCGAAGCAATTTGATTGTCTGGTTCAAGAACATCGCCTGTACCTGATATAATCAACATTTCGGTTTCATTTGCAACAATGAGCATAGCTTCTAATTTTCTTAGAAAACGGTCAGTACGCCAATCTTTTGCCAATTCGATAGCTGCACGCTTCATGTTACCTCCATAAGCATTGAGTTTCTCTTCAAAACGTTCGATTAATGTAAAAGCATCGGCAGTTGAACCAGCAAATCCTGCAAGTATTTTGCCACCGAATAGTTTTCTGACCTTGCGGACATTACTTTTTGCCACGGTGTTACCCATTGTTGCCTGACCATCAGCCCCAAGGGCTATTTTTCCGTTGTGAATTACCCCCAAAACGGTGGTTGCATGTATTTTTTGCATTAAATTATTTCGATTCTATTTTTGATAATTTCCAAACATTATTCTCAAAATCTAAAGAATAAATAAAACTAATTTTATAAGGTTTCTTTAAATTAACTACCACTTTTACCTTATTTGTGTTAATGGTAGACGTTGAGCTATTATTTAAAGCAAAAAGCAAATCTTTGAAAGAAGGTGGGTCTTGCGATAACGTATATCTATCATAGTCAATTCCGGAGGTATAACCATTTTTTTTAATGTCAGCTTGTTTTTGAAAAAACTCTTGTTGTAAACCTTTAATGTAAATGCTTGAAAAAAAGCCAGTTGCTTCAACTGACTTAATATATTTTTCAATACATTTCATATCAATTTTAGTAACGTCAACACCATCTGATACGTAGCAATCACCTTCAAATGGAATAGCATCAGTTTTGCCATACCATTTATAAAAATTCATGATTCTTTGTTTAGGTGTTTCTTTGATTTGAGCCGAAACTATGAAACACGACAAAAAACAAATCCCCCATAGAGAGATTATTAGCCAACTACATGGAGGATTTGTCTTTTTCATTAATATTTTATAACTCTTTGAGGCTTATTAAACCAATAATTTGTACGGCTCTTCAAGCAATTCTTTCAATGTTACCAAGAATGCAGCACCGGTTGCACCATCAACTACACGGTGGTCGCAAGTAAGTGTAACTTTCATGACGCTTGTGGCATAGAATTGACCGTTTTTAACTGCAACTATTTCTTTAATACCACCTACTGAAAGAATACAAGATTCATTTTTAGGATTATTGATAATTGAAGTGAAAGATTCAATACCAAACATGCCTAAATTACTTACTGTAAATGTATTTCCTTCCCACTCTTTTGGCTGAAGTTTGCCATTTTTAGCTTTACCACCCAAATCTTTTGTTGTTGCGGCCAAAACCGAAAGTGAAAGTGTATCTACAAATCTGATTACTGGTACAACCAAACCTTCTGCAATTGCTACTGCCATACCAATATGCACATGGTCATTGCGTCTGATGTGGTCTTCTCTCCAAGATGAATTTACGTTTGGATGCTTTTTCAAAGCAACTCCACACGCTTTTAACACCAAATCATTAAATGAAATCTTCACAGGAGATGCTTGATTCATCACTTCACGGGCTTGGATGGCTTTATCCATACAGATTTCCATTGTTAATTGGAAATCTACCGCCGATGATTGTGAATCAGCTAAACTTCTTGCAATTGCCTTACGCATTTGCGTTAAAGGTATTTCCTCAAAACTTTCTACGCCAGCCGCTATTGCAACTATTGCACTAGAAGTCTCTGCTTTTGTTTCTGATACTTTTGGTGTAAAGCTATCAACGTCTGATTTTACAATTCTACCACCTTCTCCTGAGCCGCTCACTTCAGTTAGTTTGATACCTTTTTCCTCGGCCATTTTTTTGGCAAGTGGGGAAGCAAGGATGCGTCCATTACTGTTTGAGGCTTGTAAAGGAGTGTTAGTTGAAGATGTAGCTACTGGTACAACGTTTTCAGTTTTAGGATTTTCTGTTGACGAAGGAGTAACTGCTAGAACTGGTGCAGCAAATGCGGTTGTCGTACTAAGTAGTGCTTGGTAGTTTGCACCTTCTTCGCCAATTATTGCAATAATAGCATTTATTTTTGCTGCTTGTCCGGCTCCTATACCAATGTATAATAAGGTTCCGTCTTCATAGGCTTCAAGTTCCATTGTAGCTTTATCAGTTTCGATTTCAGCCAAAATATCTCCAGATTTTACTTTATCACCAACTTTTTTCAACCAAGCATGAATTACACCTTCGGTCATAGTATCGCTCAAAAGTGGCATCGTTACCACCTTAGCTTTAATATTTGAAATATCAACTGCTTGAGTAGCCGAAACAGGGAGAGTTTCTGTAACTGGGGCTGGCTCAGCGGGAGGTGTTACTGCATTAGTACTTCCGCTTAATAAACTTTGAAAATCTTCGCCTGGTTTACCGATTACTGCCATAATAGCATCCACTGCAACGGCCTGACCTTTTTCAATACCTATATAAAGTAGCGTTCCATCATAATATGACTCCATATCCATGGTAGCCTTATCTGTCTCGATCTCAGCTAAAATATCACCTGATTTTACAACATCACCAACTTTCTTGTTCCATGCCGCAATTACACCCTCTGTCATGGTGTCGCTCATCTTGGGCATTCTGATTACTTCTGCCATTTTTTAAAAATTTGCTTAGATTTTGGATAGTATCATTTTTCAACCCTCAAAATTATAACAAAGTTTTGGATGTCCTTAAAAAACTAATAAGAAAGTTTGTAATAAGTTTAATTTTGCCTTTTTTTGCCCACTACATAAGAAAATTGTATCAAGTATATGGCTATTGCTCTAAATTTATTATCAATGCAATTCTTTTAATTAAGGTTTTTTTAATTTTTCTTGGCGTTTGTGTTTTTGTTTGTCTTGTGCTAACCGGTAATTATTGGATAATTAAATGATAGAAATTTAGAGACTTTAAGCACAGATTTTTATCTTCTTTTGAGTTATTTTTTCATTTCTATGTCATACTTGAGTAAATATTTATAGGTGCTTTGAAAGTTAATGCCTTCATGTATTCTCCCAAAATTTTAAAAACTTCTAAACTCCTCCAATGTTTTTCGAGCTTCAGTCAAATCTTTAAACTTAAATCTCTGACGTATGAAGCTTTCCATGATTGAATGATAGGCTTCAATGTGTGCATCTTGCTGGGGTGTCGCAGGTTTTGTAAATTCTTGTTTGACATTTTTGCCTCAAAAATATTCTTGGACGTCGGTTCCTATTTAGCGGTATGCCACCGCCGCGGTGGCTGCCATTGTCGCTTCTAACACAGATTCCTTTAGGTAAATCATAGCTTTCAAAAAGGGTATCAAATAATCAAATGACATCTTAATTTTTGATTGTAAAAGCACAATATTGTAATGCAACTGGCAAAAAAATGAGCAAGGGTTTTCATAAATATCAAAAATCTTATCAACATGATTTACTTCATTGCTGGTACACTCAAATTTAATTACCCACTCTTTTTAACATAGACCCAAGAATCATTTTCTATCGAATGGGTGAAAGAAAATAGTGTTTTGAAGAAAACGGTTGGCTTTACTGCTTTGCTTAAAACTCTACCTAAATTAATAGAAATAGGTAAAGAATAACTGGATTTGTCTCAATCCTTTTTTGAAACAAAATTTGAACTTTCAAGAAATATGGACTTTTCAGATATTCAATTGAGTAGCAAAGGTGTAAATCAACTTGTTCAAAGCTTTAACTTAAATATACCTTTGTAAAACTGATTTTTATGAAGTATTTTTTGTTTAAGTCGAACAACAAAGTTTAACCCTTGCAGGGTTATCGAGCCTATTTATTTTTATTCCGTAGGTTTCACCTACGGCTATTCATGTTCAAGCCCTTCGGACTTTGGTGGGAAAAAATTAAGCAAGCCTGCAAGGCTTAAACCTAAATAACCACGAGTGCAACTCGTGGAAAGAAAAACGGAGAAAAATTTCAACCCTGCAAGGGTTGAACAATCAAAGTTTCTAATTTACAAAAGTACTTTTTCGTACTAAAAGAAAAGATTGAAATTTGAAAATAAATATTATTTCTACTATCTTCACATCATAAATTATTATAAAATCATGACAATTATTCTCAAAAAGGGTCAACATTTAGAAGAAATATTGCCTAAAAGCACTTCAAAGGTTAGTAAAAGACTCAATGCTAAGAAATATGTTGGGGTATTAAAATTAAAAGAAGACCCATTAGAAATTCAAAAAAGAATGCGTGATGAATGGGAGTAAAATATTAATCGACACCAATATTGCTCTTTATTTATTTAATGGTGACGAAGATTTAGCCGCAGAACTTCAAGATAAAGAAGCCTACGTTTCTTTTATTAATGAACTTGAATTATTGGGGTACAAAGGAATAAAACCCCATGAAGTGAATTGGATGGAATTATTTTTATAGGAATGTTCTATCATGGATTTTAACCAAGGAATCAAAGATATTGCCATTGATTTACGTCGAAACTACAAACTGAAATTACCTGATGCAATTATTGCGGCTACTGCTATTTTTCTGGGTATTCCATTAATTTCCGCAGATGGTCATTTGATAAAATTGAAGATTTGGTATTTATTAAATACCAGCCCTAAGATGGCATAATACTAGAATTTATGACGCATTTCGTTACACATTTCGTTCAA
This sequence comes from Emticicia agri, assembly GCA_945860265.1. Lineage (GTDB taxonomy): Bacteria > Bacteroidota > Bacteroidia > Cytophagales > Spirosomataceae > Emticicia > Emticicia agri_A. The sequence continues at coordinate 62,276 of CAMAQF010000004.1, forward strand.
TTCCAAGCCCTTAAATTTTCCACCACTTTCTGCACAGCCGCTACCACGGAGGATACTTCATCAGTCGTATTGAATCGCCCAAAACTAAAACGAATACACGAAAATGCTTCGGTTTCGGTCATGCCCAAAGCCATCAACACATGAGAAGGCTCAACCGATGCCGAAGTACAAGCCGAACCATTTGAAACCGCAATATCATGCAAACCCATAATCAAAGCATCTGAATCACAACCTTCAAATTTGATATTGGTCATGTTATACAAACGATTTTCGACATTGCCATTTACTTCAGTATTCGGAATTTCGAGCAAAGCCTTTTCTAAATCATCTTTAAATGCTCTAATTCTTTTGGTTTCGGCTTTCATTTTTTTCTGACAGAGTTCGGCTGCGTGTCCCATGCCTACAATTCCCGCCACATCGAGCGTTCCCGAACGACGACTTCCTTCGTATCCGCCTCCGTGAAGTAGAGCTTCGAGTTTGATGCGTTTTTGTCAGCGTTGCCTTACAAACAAAGCCTAACACCTTTTGGGTCATAAAATTTATGTGCCGACATCGCCATTAAATCAATATCGAATTCATCAACTTTTAAATCTAATTTACCAACTGCCTGCGTTCCATCCTTCCTAAAAATTGCACCTACTTCGTGCATCAATTTTGCCAATTCTTCAATTGGCTGAATCACCCCTAATTAATTATTGCCTAGCATCACCGAAACCAATATTGTATCGGATTGATTGCCGCTTTTAAAACTTAAATATCAACCAAACCATCTTTTTTTACAGGAAGAAAAGAGATTTCAAAGCCTTTAGTTTCGAGGTATTTACAGACATCCAGTACGGCAGAATGTTCAGTCTGAAGTGTAATAATATGTTTGCCTTTGTTTGAATAATTTTCGGCTATTCCCTTGATAGCCAAGTTAATAGCCTCAGTTGCACCCGATGTAAAAACGATTTCGTGTATTTCTGTACCAATCAAATCAGCCATTTGTTGACGAGCATTTTTAACAGCCTCGCTTGCACTAAGTCCAAATGCGTGAGTTGAGCTTGCATTTGCAAAATTATCGGTCAAGAATGGCAGCATTATTTCCAAAACTTCTGGATCGATTTTGGTTGTTGCATTATTATCGAGATAAATCATAAGTTTCAAATTTACAAAACAAATAAGGCATGAACATTAAATTTCATGCCTTAAAACTTTATTTTTATGAATAATTTTCTTTCAAAAATTCTTGCCATTCATCAACTAATTTTCCTTTTAGCACTCTAGGAAATTTATGTTGTCCGCCAACTTTCCCTTTAAGTTTCATCCAATCATAAAAGACTTGACTTGGGAGTGCCTTAACGAAGATGTTTTTCAAACCATGTTTACGTTCAACTGCATAATCATCATTCAGTTCACAAATATTTTTGTCAATCAAATCGCATAATTGTTGTTCATCTACTATATCATCGGTAGCAATGTACCATTGATGGGCAAACAGCGGATCATGTTTGATGCCAATTACGGTAAACTCTCTAATATCAAGTCCTAATTCTTTTGATGCCAACTCAAGGGCGTGATTCATATTATCGACTGAAAGATGTTCACCACAGAGACTCAAAAAATGTTTAGTTCGCCCAGTTATTTTAATTTCCATTCGTTTTTTGTCAATAAACTTTACAGTATCACCAATCAAATAACGCCATGCACCTGCACAAGTCGAAATCAATAAAGCATAATCTATATCTTCTTCAACATCTTGCACCATCAAAGTTTCTGGATTATTAACTAAATTACCATCTTCATCGAAATTGTTTTCGTTGAAAGGTATAAATTCAAAGAAAATACCACGATTTAGCACTAAACGCAGATTGCCATCCGGACGGTCTTGATAAGCCAAGAAACCCTCAGACGCCATGTAGGTTTCAATATAAATGACAGGCTTACCAAAAAGCCTTTCAAGCCCCTGTTTATAAGGTTCAAGTGAGACACCGCCCCAAGCAAAAGCAGTTAGATTTGGCCACATTTCATGGATATTATTGAGCTTATATCTATCAATGATGCGTTCAAGCAATATTGTATGCCAAGCAGGTACTCCAGCTAAAAAACCGATGTCCCAATTTGGAGCATTTACCGTAATGTCTTCGAGTTTGTTTTCCCAATCTTTTAGGGCTGATATTTTCTGACCAGGTTTATAAAAATTTTGAAACCATATAGGTATTGTACCAGTTGTAATACCACTTAAATCGCCTTCGTAGTGAGAATCAACCTCATTAAGAGCTGTGCTACCTCCCAACATTAAATAGCCTTTTTCGTACAAATTTGCTGGTAATTCCGTATATTGTCCTAGTGTAATAATTTGATTGATACTTGTTCTCTGAATAGCTTTTATCATATCTTTCGTAACAGGAATTGCCTTTGAGGTGGCATCAGAAGTTCCAGAGCTTAGAGCAAAATACTTTACTTTCCCGGGCCAACAAACATTTTTTTCTCCTAATCGAGCTTTATACCACCAATCATTATAGATTTTTGTGTAATCATATATTTGGACATTTTTTTTGTATTTATCGTAAAACTCGTCGTCATTTTCAAAAATTGCAGAGCTTAGTATTTCTTCAAAATTAAATTTCTCGCCAAACTGTGTATAGCGAGCTTTGGATAGTAATTTAGTAAAGACTTTTTTCTGCCATTTAGCAGGTTTTAATTTTCTAATTTGCTGAATTGAACTCGTGAATTTGATACTACTTTTTAGTAGTCTTCCTAAAACTGCCATATTCTTCGTCTTATTTTTTATTTGTTGGCTTGCATTCTCAAAAATAGTAAGTTTTTGATAAAAATGAATAGAAAATTAGTTTTAATTTCTAAAAAAACCATTATCTAAACTGCTTTAAATCAATGACTTGAATATTGTAAATTATAATTTCCAACGTTTTAAATCTTTGATTGTTTTATGAGCGGTCATGTCGAAATGGACTGGTACAATAGACACATAATTATTTTCGAGTGCATGCATATCAGTTCCTTCGGTGTTTGGCTCGTGATTTACAAAATCGCCACCCATCCAAAAATAGGGTCTTCCATGTGGGTCTGTTCTTGCATCAAATTCTTCGTGCCAATAGCCATTGGTTTGTCGGCAAATTTTTACTCCTTTAATGGGATTTTCAGAGTTTTTAGGGAAATTGACATTTAATGCCACATTGGTAGGAAATTCATTTGCCAAGGCTTTTTCTGTAATACGTTTTATCCAACGTTTTACATGTGAAAACTCTGCATCATATTTAAAATCGTCGAGTGAAAAGCCAATCGATGGAATACCTTCAATAGCTCCTTCAACGGCCGCTGACATTGTACCTGAATAAATAACCGAAATGGAAGAATTTAAACCATGGTTGATACCACTTACTAACAAATCAATTTTGCGATCTTTCAAAAAGTGATGTTTTGCCAATTTTACACAGTCGGCTGGAGTACCAGAACATTCATAGGCTTCGACATTCTTGTAAATTTTGTTTTTCTTCACATGAATGGTACTATCAACCGTAATTGCATGACCCATTCCCGAATTTGGACTATCGGGGGCAACTACAAACACTTCTCCAATTTTCTTCATTACTTCAATCAAAACTGCTATACCTTTTGAAGTAATTCCGTCATCGTTTGTTACTAAGATTAATGGTTTCATATATTATTGTGGAGTGAACTTTGTGTACACACTAAAATAAAAGTACGAAATAACAAAATGATATGCAAGCATACCATTTATTTTAAGGCAAATTTGAAAAATTGTTAAAATTGTCGTTTGGAGTTGTTGATGACATGGATATTAAAGTTATTCGAGAAAAGGCTAATTTAACTTGGTTTGATACCTATAGCCCTTTTTTGGTAAATAGCAGCGTTGGATATGGCAAAAAAAGATTGCATTTATTAAAAAAAAGCTTTAAATACATTGAATTTAGATAAGAATGTAAATCGATTCAATAAATCACAATTTTTCTATGCAAAAGTTGGTTTTGAAATTAAAAAAAAGGAGACATTTCCTTTGGTTAATACTTTATGAATGTTTTTCTGATGCGGAAAGTTTTATTTAATTGTTCAATTCGAGTATTGTAACGCTCAAAACGTTCAAGGTTTTCAGTCGGTTTTCCAGATTCAATATATTCAATAGAAAAAGAAGTTCCTCGTTTTAATGAAATTAAATTTAGCTTACTCAAAATATTTTTTAGATGACGAGCTGTACCTTCATTGCCATCAAAAAGACTTAATTGTGGGGCTAATTTACTGAATATTGGTTCAAAATAAGTAAAATGTGTGCAACCTAGTACGATTGAACTAAATTTTGAAATATCAATTTGTAGGAGTGTTTCCTTGATATAATCTTCGGCGGATTTACCAAATTCTTCCATTTCGGCGAGTTTAACTAATTCAGGCAAAGCCATTCTTTCAACAATTCTATCTGCATCAAGCGAATCTAATAATCTTTGAAATCGGTCAGAGCGTAATGTGATTGGAGTAGCACAAACCAAAATGTTTTTTCTTTGAGAATTTATCACACTTTTATCATTGTCAACGGCAACTTTTACAGCAGGTTGTATTGCAATAATCGGTATAGTTAATTTGGCTCGTAAATCTTCAATACAAACATTTGTTGCTGTATTACAGGCCAAAACAATTGTTTTGGCTTTTCGTTGCACAAAATAATTAACTGCGTTTTCAACGTATTCTTTGATTTGATCTTCACTTTTGGTGCTATAAGGTACATTTTTAGTATCAGCATAATAACAATATTGTTCATTAGGTAAATGCCTAATAATTTCGTGTAATAAAGTTAAACCGCCAATTCCAGAATCAAATACACCAATCATTTATCTAAAAGATTTGCTATTGTTAGAATGGGAAATCTGTTTCAGCATCTAAATTTCTTGGCTGATTTGCTTTGCTACCAAGTGTTACTGTTCCGCCTGATCCAGTGTTTGGAGCTACGTTTTTATCAAAATTATCTAATGAACTAGCCGTATTGATTGGTTTGGGCATATTAAAATCACCAAAATCATCTTGCCTAGGAAGTGGCGTATAGAAACCATCCAAATCTGTAAATTTGGTATATTTACCGATAAATTTAAGTTTTACAGTATCTACATCTCCACTTCGGTTTTTGGCAATGATTACTTCGCCAACACCTTCTGTCGAATTTCCTTGTTCATCTTGCGTAATTTTGTAATATTCTGGACGATACAAGAACATGACCATATCGGCATCTTGCTCAATTGACCCAGATTCACGTAAATCGGAAAGTTGTGGACGTTTATCACCGCCACGAGTTTCAACGGCACGGCTCAACTGTGAAAGTGCAATTACGGGTACATTAATTTCTTTTGCAAGATTTTTCATTGCTCTAGAAATGGCTGCAATTTCTTGTTCACGATTTCCTTTTCCACCGCCACCACTTTCGGCGGTCATCAATTGCAAATAATCTATAATTACCAAACCTATGTCAAACTGAGCTTTCAATCTGCGACACTTAGCTCGCATCTCCAAAATAGATAGGGCTGGAGTATCATCAATATAAATAGGAGCAGAAGAAAGGTTCTTTATTTTTTGGTGGAGTTGAACCCATTCATGATTTTCAAGTTTGCCTTTTCGCAGTTTATTGCTATCAATTTCGGCTTCGGCTGAAATCAAACGAAGCATCAATTGAGTAGCAGACATCTCTAGTGAAAACATGGCTACAGGAATTCCCCATTCTACGGCAGCATTTCGCATAGCAGAAACTACAAATGCTGTTTTTCCCATGGCTGGCCTCGCTGCAATGATTGTAAGTTCAGTATTTTGCCAACCACTTGTGATTCTGTCGAGTGCCGTGAAACCACTGGCTACACCTGTTAGTCCATCTTTATTGTTTTTCTTTTTTTCTAGCTCCTCGATGGTTGCACGCATAATTGTGCTTGCATCAGCATAGTTTTTTCGGATATTTCTTTCGGAAATTTCAAAGAAATTTTGCTCAATTTTATCTAAAAGATTAAATACGTCAGTTGTATCTTCGTATGCATCTTTCAAGATTTCGCCCGCAATCTTTATCATATCACGCTTGATAGCCGATTGGGTAATAATCCTTGCATGAAATTCGATGTTAGCTGCTGAATTAACTTTATTTGTTAATTTTACTAAATACGATGCTCCTCCAATAAATTCAAGTTCACCATTACTTCTCAATTGAGTTGTAACTGTGAGCATATCAATTGGTTCTGATTTGCCAAATAATTGAATAATTGCGTTGTAAATTCTTTGATGGGCTTCTTTGTAGAAGCTTGTTTGTTGAAGAATGTCCACAACAGTTGTTAAGGCATCTTTTTCAATCATTAACGCACCCAATACTGCCTCTTCGAGCTCTAAGGCTTGAGGAGGTAGTTTGCCCGATTCGTTTCGAAAACTTTCTAAAAATTTATTTTTTCCCAAACCTATCTGGTTGTTTTCACTACCTGCAGGATTATTTTGATAAGTTTTTTCCATAATATTTATACAATGTTAAGAAGAAAAAAGGTGTTTTGAAATACCATTGTATTTTTAAACTTATTGTCTGTTTATTGTAAGTGATTGATAATCAATAAGTAATTAAAGATTTGAGTTTTTTTTGTGGAAAAGTAAGCAAATTTGTGAATAATTTTTGAACTTTGGGAAACATATAAAGAACATAATAGCTAATAATTAGGTTTTTTAAATAAATGTCTCACCTTAATTAAACAATATATTTTTCATTTTGACAGATAAAGTATTCACATTAGAAGAAGAAATCTCATTGACTGATTTTCTTGGGGTAGAAAATATAAATATCAAAGAGGTTGCTGTAGCATTTCCGTTGAGCAAGATTATTTCTCGTGGAAATCAGATATTGATTAAAGGGAATACTGAAGAGATTAATAGAATCTCGGATGTGCTAGAAGCGATGATTGAACATTTGCGAAAATACAAACGCATTTCGATAGACCAAGTAAAAAGCTACATAAAAGAAGATTCTGATTCAGCAACACACGAAACACCTGATGATGAAACGATTTTGGTTGGGACAAAAGGTAATGCTATCAAAGCAAAAACCGCTAATCAAAAAAAGATGGTTGAAGCATCAAGGATTTATGACATAATGTTTGCGACAGGGCCTGCAGGAACAGGAAAAACTTATACAGCTGTCGCTTTGGCGGTTAGAGCTTTGAAAGATAAACAAGTAAAAAAAATAATAATAACCAGGCCAGCCGTTGAAGCAGGAGAAAATCTTGGTTTTTTGCCCGGTGATTTAAAAGAAAAAATTGACCCATATCTCAGACCAATCTATGATGCCCTTGAAGATATGATTCAATCGGAGAAATTGAAGTTTTTTATTGAAAATCGTACGATTGAGATTGCACCCCTCGCTTACATGCGTGGACGGACACTTAATAACGCATTTATTTTGCTTGATGAAGCTCAGAATACTACTCCGATGCAAATTAAAATGTTTTTAACTCGTATGGGACCGCTCTCAAAGGCCATTATAACAGGTGATAAAACCCAAATAGATTTGCCAACTAAACAAAAATCTGGTTTGAATGAAGCATTGCATATTTTAAAAGATATTAAAGGAATTGGCTTCATTGAGTTAGACGATAGAGATGTTGTTAGACACAAGTTGGTCAGGGATATACTAAAAGCGTACGAAAAGGCCGAGGCTAATTAAAACGATTTGATAGGTTTTGCAACCAAAACTGTTCCTCAATTCGGCTGTAATGTTATGAAGAAGAGCATTTATATTTCGATATTATTTACAATAATTTACATTAATTCGTTTGCACAAAAAGTTCGATCTTGTGCAAACGAATTCTGTGATTCCATGGTGAAAGTTACCCATCCTCAATATCAACTAAAGATTGATCGATATGAACATGCTATAGAATCCCAGATTAATCTTCAAAAAAACTTTAGAGTTGTAGCCGATATAATCAGAGTTCCTGTTGTGGTACATGTTATACATAATCAGATTAATGGACTATTTACTGGAAGTAATATTTCTGATGAGCAAATTTATTCTCAAATTAAGGTACTCAATGAAGATTATCGTAAAAAAGAAGGTACGCCTGGATTTAATCTAAATCCCCTTGGTGCTGATGTTGAAATTGAGTTTTTTTTGGCAAGTATCGACCCTTCTGGAATTCCAACTTCGGGTATAAAAAGAGTTTACTCTCCGAAGATAAGTTTTAATATTGTAAATGATAAGGACCGACAAATAATGTCAAATTTATCATATTGGGATAGTAATAAATACCTCAATATATGGGTTGCTCCTTTGAGTTCGGGCTATATTGGATATGGAGAGTTTCCGTTTTCTGAATCGGTTGAAGGTTTGGACATTGATTCTGATGAAAGTTTAGATGGTGTTTTTGTTGATTATACGGTTTTCGGTAGAAAAATAGGAACTAACAAATCGGGTTTATATAGTTTTGGACGAACAGTTACCCATGAAGTTGGTCATTGGATGGGTCTGTACCACACTTGGGGTGACCAACGTTGTGGAACAGATTATGTAGCGGATACACCTCTAACTACAAGCTCAAATAGTTCTGCGTTTTGTCGTGATGTCTTCTCAACTTGTACTGGAACACGAACCCGAAATATGATAGAAAACTACATGGATTATTCACCAGATTCTTGTATGAATATATTTACACAAGGTCAAAAGCAACGGATGAGAACGGCACTTGACCTTAGCAAACGTCGTAAAAGAGTATTAAATTATGCAAAATTTCAATTGCCACCTTCAACTGCCTTGCAAGTTAATTTTGAGAATCCATTACCTATTTCAAGTTCTCAGTTTCAAGTACTATTGCCTGATTTTCAGGATTTTAACTTAGTAATTCGAGATATTTTTGGTATAGAAGTTTATAATCAATCTTATATAGATTTGCCAAGTACAATTATAACTTTACCAAAAGGAAATATCACTCCTGGGGTTTATATTCTTCGTGTAACGTCGAAGCAACAAGTTGTTCAGAAGAAATTAGTGTTCTATTAATTTCTTCTTTTCTTCTTCTTTAAGGATTTATTTAAGTCTCCAACTTTTTGAATGGGTATAGTCACCTTTAAAGCATCCCATAATAATAACATATTAAATCCATTTTTTACATCTTCAAATTGAATAGTAAAACCCTCATAGATGTCGGCATTTGAACTTACCGTTGCTTCATAAGTTAGAATATTTTTGCTTGCATCGAATGCAAAATCGCCCCATTGACCAAGTTCTGAATTCAAAATTATTGTCCATTTATCTTTATTTGGAATCGAAAATAGGGTATAAGTGCCAGCTGGCAATACCGATTCTCCAATTTGAATATTTGTTGTAAATGTAATTTCTGTAGCCTCGTTTGCCCCGGTTCTCCAAAGTTTTCCGTAGGGTACTAAATTGCCAAATATCTCACGACCTTTTTTTAACGGCTGCCCATACGTACATTTAATATAGTTATTTTCAGTAGTTTTCAGATTAGCAATCACAATTGGACTGTTTCGTACTTGTGGTTTAATGATACTGTCGCTTTCAATACTTGCTGAGGCAAAAACTGGGAATAGCGAAATGAACAGAAAAAGAAAACCAATAGACGATATACCGTTTGAGTAAGATTTCATAATTTAGCGTTTTGATTTTTTTTATTAATAATAATTTATTTTTATTACATTTTTATACAAGGTAACGACCATTTTATGGAAAAAGTTGTAAAGCAACGCCCAGATTTTGATGAAATATTTATGGAATTGGCCGAAAACCTTGCCCTTCGTTCGCATTGCGTTAAGGCTCAGGTTGGTGCTGTTTTGACCAAAGATACTCGCATTATTTCAATTGGCTATAATGGGCCACCTGCGGATACTCATAATTGCGATGAAGAATTTCCGGAACATGGATGTCCTCGTGATTCCAAAGGTAGTTGCTCACTAGCACTTCATGCCGAACAAAATGCTATTTTATATGCTTCCAAAAATGGGGCAAATATTGAAGGTTCAACGCTATATGTTACACTATCGCCATGTATTGCTTGTGCAAGGGTAATTTATTCAATGAAAATCAAGAAAGTTTTATTTGCAAAATCGTATGCCAAATATAAAGGTATACCGAATGATGAGGGCGTTGAGTTTTTGAGGAAATTTGGTGTAGAGGTTATTCAGTTTGGTGTTTAGTTATTAGATATTGGGTAATTGTAGAATTGGCACAATTACCCCAATAACTAATCTTAATTTACAAATCAATGTACTACTCCACCTTCGCCATGTACGTGTCCGTGAGCGATTTCATCTTTAGTCGCATCTCTTACTGCTAAAACTTTACCAGTAAAGTGCATATTTTGGCCGGCTAATGGATGGTTAAAATCCAGAATCACAGTCTCTTCTGTAACTTCTATAATTCTACCATTCATCTTATTTCCATCTTCATTTGAGAATGGAATCATATTTCCAATTTCCAGCATTCCTTCCGGAATTTCTCCATCTTCAATCTTGAAATTTTCAATTGGAAAATCAATGATTGCCTCTGGGTCTGGGTCGCCATAATCTTCAGAAGCATCGACTGAAAATTTAAACTCATCGCCAGCTTGCAGACCATTAATTTGGACTTCAAATGCTTCTGGTAAACCGCTCATTCCTTGAATGAAAACCATAGGCTCGTCGTCTTCCACAATTTCGAGCATTTCTCTATCGTTTTCATCACCAATTTCTAATTCATAGATTATCTTTACAACTTTGTTTGCTTCAACTTTCATCAATCAATTTTTTTGATAGTTTATAGATGTTATTTTTTTAACTTTGTCGCAAACGTACACATATTCGATTATTTTAATGAATTTTTTGGCACATTTATTTCTTTCTGGTAAAAATGAAGAAGTCATGGTAGGAAATCTATTAGAAGATTTTGTGGTCGGGAGAATTGATCATCCAAGAAATGAAGTTTATAATCAAACAATCAAAAATGGAATTTTACTTCATCGCCTAATTGATACTTTCACAGACACAAATAATGCTGTGAGCGACTGCAAAGTAGTTCTTTATGAAAAATATCATAAATACGCTGCTGTTTTGATTGATATCTTTTTCGACCATTATTTGGCTAATCATTGGGTCGATTATTCCAATGAACCTTTTGATGAATTTCGGCATAGAGTTTATACTGCTTTTCAAAATCATTGGTCTATACTTCCCGAAAAAATGAAGCCCATGATTGAGTCCATGATAAAACATGATTGGCTAAAAAATTATAGTGAATTTTGGGGAATCGAACGTGCCTTGATGGGTATTTCTAGACGAACAAAGTATGAGTCGAATATGGAAAAAGCTACCGAAGATTTAAAAATTCATTTTCAATTGTTTGATGAAAAATTTAATATATTTTTTCCAAAGATAATGTTTGAATGTAATCAGTTTTTGAACGAAAAAGGTTATGATACAATTTAATTATTTACTATATTTCGATGTCAGAGATTTTAAAATCAATCAAAAAAGATTCACTTAATCCTTTGTATTTTTTGCATGGCGAAGAGCAATTTCATATTGAGCAAATTGTAGATAAAGTCCAAGATTTGGCAATTCCTGTTCACGAAAAAGGTTTTAACGAATTTATACTCTTTGGGAAAGATTTAAATGTTGGAACTTTATTGAATTATGCTCGACGCTTCCCAATGATGGCTGAAAGGCAATTGATTATTGTTAAAGACGCCAATCAGATTCAAGGAATTGATTTAAAAGAAAACCAAAAACTCATTGAAGATTATGCACAAAATCCACTAACCTCAACAATCTTGATTTTGAGTTTTTCAAACGCTCAGGATGAAAGAAAAACTTGGGTTAAAGCTTTCGCTAAAAAAGGTGTTTTGAAAAACTTTAAAAAACTCTACGATAATCAATTACCTGAGTTTGTTGCTTCATATTGCCATGGTCGGGGAGTGAAAATTAGCATGAAAGCTATTCAATTATTAATAGAGCATATTGGAAACGACTTAAAGCGACTGACTGGTGAATTGGAAAAAGTCATTTTAAATGTAAAGCTCGGTGATGGAATAGACGCTGATGTAATTCAAAAATACGTCGGGATAAGTAAAGAATACAATGTATTTGAATTGCAAAAGGCCTTAATTCAAAGAGATGTTATAAAGTCTAACCAAATAATAATTTATTTTGGAAATAACCCAAAAGACAATCCAATTCAGCCGATTTTGATAATTCTTTACAATTTTTTCAGCAAAGTTTTGCTGATTCATGGCTCAAATGATAAATCTGAATCTGGAATTGCTTCGTTACTGAAGGTAAATTCTTTTTTCGCAAAAGATTATTTAACGGCTGCACGAAATTATTCTTTATCAAAATTAGCTTTTGTTATACATTGTATTAAAATTGCTGACTTAAAATCGAAAGGAGTTGAAGCTGGTGAGGAAAAAGAAATTGATATTCTTCAAAAGTTAGTTTTTGAAATTCTTCATTAAACTTAATTGGACTTCACACTTGGTTGTAGTACTTTATTTGTGTAAAATATAGAAGTTGAAAATACAAAAAAAGAGCCTCATCATTGAGACTCTTTAACTGTTGCGGGAAGCGGGATCGAACCGCCGACCTTAGGGTTATGAATCCTACGCTCTAACCATCTGAGCTATCCCGCAATAAATTAATGTTATTATTTACGACTTTTTTAGTTGTCTTAAAGAATATGTTGCAAAATTACATAAAGTTTTCTTACATTGCAAAAAAAGAAATTAGTGCAAGTTAAAATTTCTAAAAAGTTTATAGGAAATCTTTGAATAGTTATTTAATAAGGTTAAATCGAGTTCGATTTAGGTTATATTTTTTAAATTTTATGAATTATGGAAAAATTCAAATTTTCTCGTGAATACGAATTTAGGGCATCGCCTAAAGTTTTATATCAATATTTTAGCACTCCTGCTGGTTTGCAACAATGGTTTGCTTTAAAAGTTAAATATACCAGTGATTCTAATTTCGATTTTATTTGGGACGATGAAAGTCATCCCGCCCGTATGTCCGTTCAACGTGTTAATAAACTTGTGAAATTTGATTTTCTCAAAGATGAGCAAAAAGGTAATTTTGTTGAGTTTAAACTCGAACAAAGTGAACTAACTAATGCCACATTCTTGAAAGTTACCGATAATTCTGAGAATAATGATGTTGAGGAATTAGAAGATATTTGGGACGATATGATTTATAAATTGAAGGAGATTGTAGGCGGATGAAAAAGTAATTTCGTTAAATAAACTTAATGAACTTGTGAAAATGGATTTCCTAACGGAATTTTGTGTTTCAAAATCATTACGCCCTGAATGAAGAAAATAGATATTTTAGTAATTAGGTCTTTCATCGGGCCGTTTATATTAACTACCTGTGTGGTAGTTTTTATTTTTTTGATGCGTTTCTTAATGCTTTATTTCAATGATTTTGTTGGTAAAGATTTAGGATATGATGTATTTGGGAAACTCTTTGTGTACTTTTCTCTTATAACTGTCCCAATTGCATTGCCTCTCTCAGTTTTATTGGCTTCATTGATGTGTTTTGGCAATTTGGGAGAATACACCGAATTAACAGCCATTAAGTCGGCAGGCGTTCCGATTTCAAGAGTACTTTTTCCGGCAATGATTTTTGCTTTTGGCGTGAGTGTTTTTTCTCTTTGGTTTAATAATACTGTCAATCCTTGGGCAAACTTAAAGGGTTACAGCCTTTTATATGATGTAAAAACCACAAAAGTTACCTTAAATGTGAAGGATGGTATTTTTTATAAGGAGATTCCCGGATATAGTATTAAGGTATTAAAAAAATACTCAGACGGTAAAACACTCAAAGGAGTAACGATTTACAATCATTCCAGCAATAACGGAAATGTAAACGTCACATTGGCTGACTCAGGAAAAATGTACACCATGTTCGATAATAGATATTTGGTTTTTGAACTTTTTAATGGAACAAATTACGTTGATTATAAATCTAATGATGGTAATTACGACGAAACACAATATGTAAAAAACGGTTTTAGACAAAATAAAATGGTTTTTTCGCTGGAATCGTTCGGAATGCGTAGAACTGACGAATCGCAGTTTAAATACCATGAGTATATGAAAAACATTGCTCAATTAAACGATCAAGCTGATTCGGTTGCTATGGATATTGAAAAATCTTTGAAATCTCAAATTTCGAATGCTACCCAAATTTATAATTTTCAATTTAAGAAATATCCAGTTGATACCTCAAAATTTTCACGAGAAAAGAAACCAATAGTTGGTGGAAAGTGGGTTTATGAAAAATTAAAACTTTTAGAAACCACAAATGGAAATGTCGAAACTTACGAGACATCTATTGCCCAAGCCAAAAATATCTTTGATCAATTTACTAACACAATAGATATTATTAAAAGTAAAAAACGAGAAGGAATAAAAGCAGCGGTCGAAAAATGGCATAAGTTTACAATGGCATTTGCTTGTTTTGTGATGTTTTTGATTGGTTCATCTCTCGGCTCAATTATTAAAAAAGGCGGTTTTGGTATGCCAGTTTTGCTTTCCATTACATTCTTTATTTTGATGTATGTGTTGATGCAGTTAGGTGATAAATACGCCAAAGAAGATATTTGGCCTGTATTATTAGGTGTTTGGATGCCAGATATTGTGTTATTAGCTTTTGGGGTTTATTTCCTTTCAAAAGCTACCAATGATGCCCGTTTATTTGAAAGTGATATTTATGATGTATATTTTGATAAATTAAAAATTGCTTGGAAGAATAGGAAGTTTCTTAAACCGAAGGGAATCATAAGTTCTTCTTAGCAAAATATCCATGAAATTAAATTTCATGGATATTTTTATTTTAAATGTTCTGTATTTCGAGTTGAGTTCCCATACTTACATTTCTATCAATTATGTCGACAATATAGTTGAAATCTTCATTTCGTTCAGCAAAATCAAGATAATTTACATCAATAATTATTAGTTTTCCATGCGTGTAGAGATTGACGAAGTCTTCGTAAAGTGAATTAAGATTTATCAAATAATTGGTGTCAATATTCTTTTCAAAATCTCTGCCTCTTTTACTAATTTGCTTTTGAAGTTTTGGTAAGTCAGCTCTCAAATAAATCATCAAATCAGGGTGCGTAATAGCCTGTGTGATTGTATTGAACATACTTTTATATGTCTTGTAATCAGTTTCGTTAAACTTTCCTGAATCATATAAGTTTCTGGCAAAAATATAAGCATCTTCGTAAATCGACCTATCTTGAATAATTGTTTTTTCTTTGGTTAATTCTTTTATTTTTAGTACTTGCTCGAATCTGCTATTAAGAAAATATATCTGTAAATGAAAAGCCCATTTTTCCATGTCTTCGTAGAAGGGAGGCAAGTATGGATTTCCATCAACAGCTTCGTATAACACTTCCCATCCATAATGATTTGCCAACATAGTTGCTAAGGTGGTTTTGCCAGCACCTATATTTCCCGTAATCGCAATGTGCATTGTTACTTTATCAATGTTAGCTTATATATAATTTGCAAAATTAAGGCTTAATCTTATAAAAATCATATAATAAAAAATATGTTTCGTAATTTTGTAGCAATTCAAATCAAGTTTACACCTTGAAAGATTGAAAATCAATGAAAAAACATACAAATACCTTTACTGATAATTCAGTAAACACATCTACAAATTATCATGTTTTGCTTTATTACATTTATTCGCCCATCGAAAATGTAGTGGATTATCGAGACAGTCATCATCAGTTTTGCTTAGAAAACAATTTACTTGGACGAATAATTATTTCACCTGAAGGTCTCAATGGTACAGTATCAGGAACTCCAGACGACACCGAAAAATATATGATTTGGTTAAAGTCTGACCTAAGATTTGCCAAAGTTGATTTTAAAGTTGAAAAAGTTAATAAACATACTTTTACAAAACTTTATGTCAGAATTAAAAAAGAGATAGTGCATTCTGAACTTCAAGTAAATCCACTCGTTCAAACAGGGAAGCACCTCGAACCTGCCGATTTTAAAGAATTGCTCAAAAGCGATCCCAATGTAGTTTTAGTTGATATGCGTTCAAACTATGAGCATTCCGTAGGGAAATTTAAAGGTGCAATAACTTTCGATATGGAGAATCTTAGAGATTTGCCTGACCATCTGAACGAAATTGCTCATTTGAAAGACAAGAAAATTATAACATATTGCACTGGTGGAATCAAGTGCGAAAAAGCCAGTGCATATTTGCTTTCACAAGGTTTCTCAGATGTTTATCAGTTACACGGCGGAATTATTAAATATGGCTTAGAAGAAGGTGGCGAAGATTTTGATGGAAAATGCTACGTTTTTGATAATCGACTCACGACCGAGGTAAATTTGGTAAATCCAGTTATGATTTCAAAATGTCATGTTTGTGGTACAGACTCTGATAGAATGGTAAATTGTGCAAATCCTGATTGTAACGAACATTTGCCAATTTGTGAAAAATGTGGTCATGAGCTGGAAGGTGCTTGTTCAATTTCCTGCAAAGAAAATCCAAGAAAACGATCTTATGATGGGACTGGGTACTATGCCAAAACCACTGTTGGCTATAAACCAGAAATTGCTTTTAGAACTCGAAAGAACACCAAAACCATACATATTGTTGAGGAGTTAGGGTTGAAATAACATATATTAGTGGGAAAGTAAAAAAGGATTATAAATTAAGGATTGTAATTGAAAGATTGTTAAATACTTTTAATGTATCTACTAACGTTCAAAAATCTCTAATTTATAATCCTCAATCTAGAATAAGGCTAGTATAATATCATTATTTCACAAATTTTATCGACAACTATTGATTCTTAAAATCCAATCTCACCACGTTCTCTACGTGATGAGTATGCGGAAACATATCCACTGGCTGAACAACCGAAATTGTGTATTTTTCGCTAAGAATTGCTAAATCTCGTGCTTGCGTAGCTGGATTACAACTTACATAAACAATTCGTTTAGGTGCTGCTTCCATAAGGATTCTCACAACTGCCTCGTCCATTCCAGCACGAGGAGGGTCAGTAATTACAACATCTGGCTTGCCGTGTTGTGCAATGAATTCCTTTGTCAAAAACTTACGCATATCCCCTGCATAAAAAATCGTGTTATGCAGTTCGTTCACTTCTGAATTGATTTTTGCATCTTCAATCGCTTCTGGAACATACTCAATGCCAATTACTTTTTTTGCTTTCTTTGCCACAAAATTAGCGATTGTGCCTGTACCAGTATATAAATCATAGACCAATTCTTCCCCAGTCAGTCCTGCTAAATCTCTTGTGATTTTATACAATTCATAAGCTTGTTCGGAGTTAGTTTGGTAGAAAGATTTTACTCCAATTCTGAAAATCAAGCCCTCCATATTTTCCTCAATATAAGTTTTTCCAAAGTAAGTATGAACTTCCAAATCAAAGAATGTGTCGTTTCTTTTTTGATTCAAAATATAGTTTAAAGAAGTTATTTGCGGGAAGTTTGTGTGCAAATGATTCATTGTTGCCTCAATTTCTTTTTTATTATCTTTGGCGAATTGTACCATTACCATCAAATCGCGTGTTGTTGAAGTACGAATCATGACGTTTCGCAAGAAACCTTCGTGTGCTATGTGGTCATAATAAGTATAGTTATTAGCATTGGCGAAATCTCGCAACGATAGACGAATCTCATTTGATGGATCGGTCTGATGATAACATTTTTCGATAGGAAGGACTTTTTCAAAACGCTTTGGTACGTGAAAACCCAAAGCATTTTTGCTCATGGTCTCATCTGTATCAATTTCGTTTCTCGTAAACCATCTGCTATTAGAGAAAGTATATTCTAATTTATTTCTATAATACTGCGTTTTTGCCGAACCTAAAATCGGATTAATTGATGGTAGGTCAAGTTTTCCGATGCGTGTAAGCTGATCGCTTACTTGTGTAAACTTTAGTTCTAATTGTTTTTCATAAGGTACATGCTGCCACTTGCAACCCCCACAAACACCGAAATGTTGACAATGAGGGGCAATTCTATCGGCTGAAAA
This sequence comes from Emticicia agri, assembly GCA_945860265.1. Lineage (GTDB taxonomy): Bacteria > Bacteroidota > Bacteroidia > Cytophagales > Spirosomataceae > Emticicia > Emticicia agri_A. Next base: position 80,303 of record CAMAQF010000004.1, read on the forward strand.
CTCTAAAATCTCAAGAACATTTGCTTCTGCATAGTTTTTCTTTCTATTATTCACAAAAAGTTTCACTTTATCGCCTGGATGTACATTGCTTCCCTCAATAAAAATTACCTGACCATTGTGTTTTGCAATACATTTACCTTCGGCGGCAAAGCTCTCAACTACAATCGAATCAATTACAAATGTCTTTATTTTTCCCATTATTTATTTTTCTTCTGAAATCGCATATTTAAAGGTTTCTCTTTAGTTTTAATTAACAAAAGTATTTAACTTAGCTTGAAGTTCAAAATCCAAACTTTGTCTCGCAATTTTTGTCTATATAAATAAAATTCCCTTTAAAACTTATTTGTTATGAAAAGAATTATCCTTTTTGTTTTTTTTCAAATTATTACCTCATTTTGTTTTGCTTCCCATATTGTTGGAGGTGAAATTGAAGTAGTGCCTATTAAAAATCCAGTATCAGGATCCAGCACGCATCAAGTTACTTTAAGCCTCTATTTTGATGCTATAAATGGACGTACCGCTGCCGAAGATTTATCAATAACTTTACAAATCTTTCGAAAAAAAGATTTAGTAAAGATGGGAGATGTCACTTGTCCAAAGGTTTATCGTCAACCAATAAAATATATTGATCCTTCTTGCCAAAAAGGTGATTTGTCCACTCTATTGATAAAATATAGCAGTTTTATCGACCTTTCTGTTGATAAATTTTCAGATCCCGAAGGTTATATGATTGTATGGGAACGTTGTTGTAGAAATAATATTATTACCAATATTCAGAACCCAAGTAATGTTGGGATGGTCTTTTTTACTGAATTTGCCCCAGTAACAATCGTAAATACTACACCACATTTCAGAGATATTATTGCAGACTATGTTTGTATCAATCAAAATTTTGAAATGGATTTTAGTGCTACTGATGACGATGGCGATAGTTTGGTTTATACTTTAGTTGTGCCTTGGATAGGAAATTCTTCGACTGTTCAATCAAATCCGACTAATTCACCGAGTAGTAACTATAGAGAGGCTTCTTGGGTATCCGGCATTAATATTAACAATGTGATTCCTGGCGAAATTCCGTTACGTGTTGACTCACAAACAGGTGTGTTAAATGTAAAACCAAATAAACTTGGGCTTTACGTTTTTTCTGTGATGGTAGAGGAGTTTCGCAAGGGAAAGCGTATCGGGCGAATGAAGCGAGATTTTCAATTAAAAGTGATTGAGTGTTTTTTTAATACGCCTCCAACGGTATTAGTTATAGGTCAGAATTCAAAGAGATTTTTTAAGGAAAGTGAGGTGATTACCATAAAAAAAGGCGAAAAACGTTGTTTTGATATTTTATATATTGACCCTGACCTTCGGCAAAAAGTAACACTTTCCGCTAAAGGTGTGAATATTGACACTAAAAAAATTCTTTTACCTTCAACAATTAACGTGGAGATTACCTCTAAAGATACGTTGAAAACGACCTTTTGTTTGGATGAATGTATTATTACAAAAAATAATGCTCCAGCCGATTTCTTCATAAATATTAGTGATAATGGTTGCCCAGTTCCTCAAAATCGTTCATTTAGAATGAGGGTTCAGTTTGAAGAAAATCAGAATACAAAGCCAAACATAACAACCTCACTGCTCGGAAATCCTATCGTTACTTATGGCGATACTCTAAAATTTACAGTTTTTGGAAACGACATTGATAATGATACTTTGGGATTAAGTGGAAATGGTCGGAATTTTAATTTTGGAAGCTATGGTTTTAGTTTTCCATCAAAACAAGGTATTGGCAGTGTAAATTCAATCTTACAGTTTATACCAAATTGTGAAGCCCTCAAGCAAAAACAAATGCTTTTAGATTTTATTGTAAAAGACCAACGGTGCGGACTCAGTACTCAGACTCTCTACTCGGTGCCAGTGGAGGTCAAAGGAAAACAAAACAATTCTCCAACGGTCTTTACAAGTCTTCCAAATAATATGGTCGAACTTGTTTTAAATCCAAGTATTAATAATGAATTAACTTTCAATGTTAATTCACAAGATATTGATAGTGAACAGCTTACACTTATTGGAACGCCTAAAGGTTTTGATTTTAAGAATGTGTTTATGTCGTTTGAAAACAAAGAAGGCAAAGGAAAAGTAAGTAGTTTATTCACTTGGAAGCCAACTTGTTTTATGCTCGGAGGAAAAGAATCTAAAGAATTTATTGTGAATTTTGCTGCAAAGGATAATAACTGTTTACAATTACAAGATTCAGTTAGTGTAAAATTAATTCTGAAAGATAATTCAGTTATTGATAATCCTTTACAGCCATTCAATACTTTTACTCCAAACGGAGATGGCAAAAATGATCACTTCAATTTAGGTTCAATTCCCGAAGACAATTGTAAAAGACAGTTTAAAAAGTTCGAGATTGTCAATAGATGGGGTAAAACTGTATTCGTTTCTAACGAAAGAAGTTTTAAATGGACCGCTGAAAATGAGCCAACTGGAAATTATTTATACGCACTAACTTTTTCTGACGAAGTTTATAAAGGTATTATTCATCTGATTCGTTAGTTTTAATTTTTGTCAAATTGTTTTTAATTTCAATTTGGAACAAATTTAAGAAAAAAAGCATTTTATGATAATTAAAGTTTTGCCAATCATTGGTGATAATTTATATTTTTAAATTATTTTTTTCCATGCTAACAAATAAAGTCGTAATCATTACAGGCGGTTCGTCAGGCATTGGCAAAGCTCTTGCTTTTGAGCTTGGTAAAGAGCGTTGTAAATTGATTATTACCGGTCGAAATATCGACAAATTAGAGCAAACCAGCCACGAACTTTCAACACAAGGAATCGAAAACCATTACATTGTGGCCGATTCAAGTTTAGAATACGACAATAAAAGAATTGTTGCAGAAGCAATTTATCATTATGGTACTATTGACATCGTTATTAACAATGCTGGTATTACGATGCGGTCAATGTTTGAAGATGCCAATATTGATGCGACCATCCGTAAAGTAATGGATATTAATTTCTTTGGCACTGTTTATCTCACTCAAGCAGCTTTGCCCTATATAAAAAAGGCCAAAGGAACGATTGTGGGTATTTCCTCTATTGCGGGTTTTAGAGGTTTGCCTGTACGAAGTGGGTATTCAGCCTCAAAATTTGCAGTAAATGGTTTTCTTGAAGCAATTCGTACAGAACTTTTAATTACTGGGGTAAATGTACTCACTGCTTGTCCAGGATTTACGTCATCAAACATTCGTTTTGCTGCCATTGATGCACACGGTGATATAAGCCAAGAAACAGTTCGAGATGAAATGAAAATGATGTCTTCAGAAGAATGTGCTATGCATGTTGTAAAAGCTATCAAAAAACGGAAACGTTCTATTATTTTGACAAACGAAGGTAAACTGACAGTTTGGCTAAATAAGTGGTTTCCAAGCTTAGTTGATAAATTAATTTTTATTAATTTATCAAAAGAAAAAAACTCGCCATTAAAAAAAGCCAACAAAATTCTTTAATTACCTAAATTTAACCTGTTTGAAAAATAAGCGTAATATTTTTTATTTTACCACCCAAATATCGCTCTCTTTTAGATAGCAAAATTGACCTTCCCACAAAACTTGATACCAAATATCATCTGTTTTTATTACGTTCAATCTATTCCCTTCGCTGATATTACCTATAATCTGAGAAGCTGCCGATGGGTAGTCACGTAAATATACTTTCTCATTTTTTATAATAACGGATTTATAGTTATTGGGAAGATTAATTAAACTTGCCAAAATTAATAAATATGTTAAAAAAATTATTTTATGCCTGATAGGAGAGAACTGATTATTTTTTTTCTTCAATACAAGTACAATAAAAATATAAATTCCTAATAAAATAAAACTACCCCAAACATAATTTGAATATTGGCGGTAGTAAAATAAAAAATAATTCAAATCATTTTTTTCATATCCACTAAACCCATTTTCAGAAGCTATATTGTACATTTTTTCAAATACTTTTTCGTCGGGTTTCTTAAAAAAATATAGATTTAGGTAGAACAACTCTTTTACAAATTCAGCCTTTGTTTCTGAAATATTTGCAAGTTTTAAATAAATTTTGGGGTTTACGTTTATATTGTTTTCTATAATTTTATCATAAATGTTTCTTGCCTCATCTGTTTTTTTTTGAATAAATAAAGAATCTGCTTTCTTATTTAAACTTGTTTGTCCTTGACTATCAAGTGCTTGGGTAAATACTATAAAAAGGAAAAAAAATATTTTAAGAAATTTCAAAAAGTATGTTTGCATCGTATTGTTAAAAGTACTAATTTTGCACCACGGTTTAAGAATAACATCACAGAAAAACAAAGTTAATACAAAACAATTTACTTTCAAATCTGTTTTTATAATTATAAATTTAAATCAAAAATATTAAGATTCCGTAGCTCAGTTGGTAGAGCAATACACTTTTAATGTATGGGTCCTGGGTTCGAATCCCAGCGGGATCACATTTGGTATTGCTTGTCTACAGAATCTCTCTCGTATCAGATTACACATCAAAAATATGCAAACTTAGGTTAATACCATAAATTTGACGATTCCGTAGCTCAGTTGGTAGAGCAATACACTTTTAATGTATGGGTCCTGGGTTCGAATCCCAGCGGGATCACAATAGCCTCTCTAACAGAGGCTATTATTTTTAAATTACAAAACAAGATATTAATTTTGAAAAATCTTTTTCCTTGGTTTGTTTCGCTTATAGTTTAAATCTTTTTTGGCGAGGTGGTGAAATTGGTAGACACGCTACTTTGAGGTGGTAGTGGGCGAAAGCCTGTGAGAGTTCGAATCTCTTCTTCGTCACATTTATGTATTAACTTAAAATGATTTTAAGTTCAAGTGCTCAAAGTAACGCATATTTTAAAAGCCTTTCCGATTGTGGAAGGCTTTTTTTGTTGGCCTAATAATTAACTTATAATATATTGCCTTTGCTTGCCTTAATTTACTATAATTTTTTTTGAAAAGAATGTCTTGTAAAAGAAGCTTTTTATAAATACTACAGTTAATAATGTTGATTTAATGTTACCATCAGTTATTTAAATTATTTATCTAACACCTTTTTTTTACATATTCTAATCTTCTAATAATGATACACTTACATTATTTTTGTTATTTTATTGTACTAACTTAATAATATATACGTATTTTAAAGAAATCACTGAATTTTCTACAATTTTAAAAAACTGTTAAAACGTACAATTAAATTTTACGTTTAATTCATAAATTATTAATATTTCGGTAAACGTTTTATGTTGACGCTGTTACTAACTTGCATTATTGTTAACCAATCAAATTATTTTATAGTTTTTATGAAAATCCAAAAATTACAAATCAGCCTTTTTGCTGTTTTAATTACAGTCTCTTCGTGCAACGTTTTTAACAAAACCGACGAAATACCAAAAACAGATGTTGTCTTGAAAGACCATTCAATTAATCCTTCTTTGGTGAAAATGCTCCCAGGTTTTGAAAGCCTAAAAATGAACACCTTAATTAGTAGCGATGATGTATTGCCAGAATCTCCAAATTTTGTGTTCGGTGGACAGCCCGATGGTGCAGGTATTATCAAAAACCCTTCGGGTGATGGCTATGTGATGATTAACAACCACGAATTTTTACGTTCGGTTTCGAGAGTGTATTTAGACAAAACCTTCAAGCCAACTAAGGGTGAATACGTGGTAGATTACGAAGGCGGTCAGTGGAGATTGTGTTCGGCAACAATGGTTACACCACAAGAACACGGTTTTGGACTAACTTTTTTAACCGCAGGTGAAAGTGGTGCTGAATCAATGGTTCATGCGATTGACCCTTTGGGTGCTGCTAATAAGAAAGGTAAGGATAGAGTTTTGGCTGCTTTGGGCAAAGCCAGTATGGAAAATGCTGTGCCATTACACAAAGATGCGTATCCTGGTAAAACAGTAATTATGATTGGAGAAGATGATTCAGACGGTCAGTTATTAGCTTATGTTTCAAACACTGTTGGTGATTTGCAAAATGGCAAACTATACTTCTTGAAAAGAACAGATAATGACGCCATAGAAACTAACATGAAAAAAGGCGATAAGTACGACGTTGAATTTGTTGAGGTTGATAATGCAAAAAATTTGACTGGTGCACAGATTGCATCTCTTTCAGTTCAGAAAAAAGCAATTCAATTTGCTCGTGTAGAAGATGTAGATTACGGTAAAGGAAGTGCAGCTAATAATCGTAATGTTTATTTCACTGCAACTGGTGTAAGTCAAGCCGATAAAGTTACGCCAGTAGCTGGGAAAACAATGTGGGGTAGAGTTTATCATTTAGCAATGGATGCTAATGACCCTTTGAAAGGAAAATTATCTGTCGCTGTTGATGGTGTGGTTGACCCTGGTAATAATATCATAAATCCTGATAATATCTGTGTGACACAAAATTATGTTTATATCCAAGAAGACGGTGACTCATTTTACAAAGAGACAAAACATGATGGTAGAATCTGGCAATACAGTATTGCTACTGGTGCATTAGTGCCAGCTATTGAGATGAACCACAAAAGAGATGTAGTTGATTTCAATAACAAATATAATGTTCTAAAATCTAATTTACTAAGTTCTTGGGAGTATGGTGCAATGTACGATATTTCTGACTTGGTGAATATTCCTAATACATTTGTAATCAATTTGCATCCTCATACTTGGAGAGACATGAAGTATAGCAATGCTGATGGTAGCCCGATTACTATTGCAAAATCAGTTTCTGATGCCTCGACAGGTTCATTTGCTGAAGGTGGTCAGGTTGTGATTATTTCGGGTCTTGCTCGTTAATCCTTTACAATTATTGTCATAAAAAACCCTTCGCTGTTTAGCTAAGGGTTTTTTATTTAAAACCAAACCAAATAATGAAACCAATAAGTTATTTTTCCTTGTTATTGAGCTTACTGTTTTTTGCAAATAGTTGTCATAAAGCTACTCAAAAAACTACTTCAGAGCATTCAAAAGAGATATTTTTGAATGATTTAGAGCTGCTACAAAATCAACTTAAAAATGATTTTCTGCCACTTGCCACACATTCTAATAATATAGATTCGCTACAAAAGGTATTTATTGACTGTCGAAATAACTACAAAAAAATTGAGCACATCACTGAATATTTTATGCCTTCGGCGAGCGTTTTGGTAAATGGGCCACCCTTGAATGAAATCGAATTGGAGGAAAATAAGGTTTTTGCTCCGAGTGGTTTTCAGGTTATAGAGCCGTTTATCTTTCCTGTAATTGATTCTGAAAATAGAAAAGAGTTGGTGATGGAAGTCAAGAAACTTATTCAAGAATTAAAAAAGTACAAACAATTAGAAACCGTTGAATTTTCAGAAAATCAGATTTTTGATGCCATTCGCCTACAAATTTTCAGAATAAACACCTTAGGTATTTCGGGTTTCGATACACCACTTTGTCAGACTTTTATCACTGAGGCAAATACTTCGCTGAAAAGTATGAGAAGGTATATCAAGCCAAATATTGAAGCAAATGAAAGTAAATCGAAAGAAATAATACAGATTTGGAATTCGTGTGAGGCCTACTTGAGTACTCAAAAAACAACCGAAAATTTTGATTATTTAGCATTTGTCAAGAAGTACTCAAACAATCTTTCACGAACACTCGTTGAATTTCAGGAAAAAATTGTTATCCCAAAGCTGATTGAAACTCGTCCACTTCGAGTGACAGCTAAAACGCTTTTTGATAAAGATATTTTTGATGTAAATTTTTACGCACCAAATGCTGATTCTTATGTTACCGATGAACGAGTCGCACTCGGAAGGAAACTTTTTTATGACCAAACGCTCACTTCCAGCAATCGTTCGTGTGGCTCGTGCCACCAAGCCGAAAAGGCTTTTACCGACAGTAAAACCAAAGCTTTGGCTATTGGTGGTTCGCAAATTCAACGTAATACTCCAACACTCACTTATGCAGCACTACAAAATGCCCAATTTTATGATTTGCGTGTCAATAACTTAGAAGCCCAAGCCTTTGATGTGGTACTCAACAAAGATGAAATGCACGGCTCGTTTGATGAAGCTATAAAGAAAATTATGATAGATGATGCTTATCTAAAAGCATTTAAGACAGCCTATCCGCTTGTAAAAGAAATAACGCAAGTCGAAATTCAAAATGCGTTGGCAAGTTTTACACGCTCACTAATTCCGTTTAATTCGAGATTTGATAAGTTTATGAGAAATGAAAATACTCAACTAACTGAAAAAGAAAAGCAAGGTTTTAATCTGTTTATGGGAAAAGGGAAATGTGGAATTTGCCATTTTATGCCAGTTTTCAATGGTACCGCTCCACCGAGTTTTACACATACAGATTCGGAAGTGATAGGTGTTTTTGAATCAACCAAAAGTAAAAAACTTGATAAAGATTTAGGTCGTGGAAAACTCAATCCGTTTGAAGATTGGCTTTATGCTTTTAAGACCCCAACTCTCAGAAATATCGGTAAAACTGCTCCTTATATGCACAATGGGGCCTATAAAACCCTTGATGATGTGATTGATTTTTATAATAATGGTGGTGCAGTTGGAATGGGCATCGACTTACCTAATCAAACGCTGGCATCGGATAAGTTAAACTTGACCGAAACTGAGAAAAAATCATTGATAAGTTTCTTGCAAACATTGAGCGATGAGTAATTGTATTTACAATATATTTGTTCTCTACTTTCATTATTTATTGAAAACAAATGCTTACCTTTGCAATTGTTTTTCATATTTATTAATCTAAGTTAACATCAAATGTATTTAACTACGGACAAAAAGGAAGAAATCTTCGCCGAAAAGGGCTTCCAGAAAAAAGCGACTGATACAGGTTCCGCCGAGTCGCAAATTGCATTATTTACTTTTCGTATTGCTCACCTAACAGATCACTTGAAATCACACAAGCATGACTACTCAACAAGAGCAGGTTTGTTGAAATTAGTAGGTAAGCGTCGTAGATTGCTCGATTATTTGTTTAAAACAGATATTTCTCGTTACAGAGCAATTATTGCCGAATTAGGAATTCGTAAGTAATAATACATAGCAGGGAATTCTCTTTTGGAAATTCCCTGATTTTTTGTTTAAAAATATCTTCAAAGTATTCAATTTTATCCCCGCGGAATTCGGATAACAAACTACCACGTCGAAAGCGGATACGTGGATTTAATTAAACTAAAAAATGTTTAACATTCACACTAAGACCATCGAAATGCCCGATGGCAAAGTGATTACCCTTGAAACTGGGAAACTTGCAAGACAAGCAGACGGTTCGGTAGTGGTTAGAAGCGGCAATGCCA
>CAMAQF010000005.1 GCA_945860265.1 Emticicia agri
CTTTTGTATAAAATTCAGTAATGAAAAACGGCCGATTACACCATACAGCCCAATCTCTAAGGTTTTTGGCTTCAGGTTGCCAATATCCATAATAGTTGATAGAAACAATATCAAGGTGCTTTTCGGCAGCTTTCAAAATCGCTTGAACATTTTTTGCAGAACTATGCAAACGACTGCCAAGGTATAGGTGATTAGGGTCGTATTTATTCAAAGCTGCCTTGATTTCGCCGTAATAAATATCTGCCACATAACCCAAAAATGCCTCTTTTTGTCCTTTAGTCAAATTGTTTTTATCAAATCCATTTTCACTAGCCCATTTTTCGAGAGCTAATATATCAGCCGAGTTTTTATTAGTTTTGGCTAAAATCTTGTTGAGTAAATCATTTGTAAAAGTCAATTCATTGTCTGAAAAATGTCCCAAAAGATTTTTATCTGATGCTATGGCCGACACCATTTTTTTTGCGTGTTCATCACAAAATAGTTTAAAACTTGGCTCAAAAATCAATGATAAACTATTTTCTTTTTCAGCTCCAATTTTCTTGTTTCTTTTTGAAAATTCTCCCAAAAAACTCAACATTGTGGTATAAACAATTGGTTTTTCAGGATATAAAACATTGTATTTTTGAATCAATTCCACTTCCGACCATGAGCCAATCGCATTAAAGTCAGCATCTTTTATAAGTTTATTGGTTTGCACAAGCCATTCTTCGGGCGTACCAAATTTAGCTTTTAGAGAAAGTTCATTATTGGGAGATTTCCCCATTCGGACACTATTGACGGCAGCCGTAACAAAATAATGCCCTTCAGGGTCAATTATCCACCAACGATTTCCAATCTTTTCGGTTCTAAAAAAGCCAGTAAATTTTGCATTGCTTGATAAATCTCCACCATATTTATCAATTTTTGCCGCCTTGATTGGTGAAAAATTTGGAAGCATTTCCACCGTTTTGCTAGGAAAAAACTTCCAATCAGAGATAATAATATTACGAAGGCTATCTCGCCCCCAAGTTTTAGCTTGGATATTTATGCTTTCGTTTACACTTTTCTGAGCAACTAAGCTCATAAAGTTTGAAAATATAAGAGTAAGCACACAACTAAGAATTCGTGAATAATTCATAAAATATTAAAAAAATGAAGTGTAATTGCAGAAATAACCAGTCCGCAGTGAATAGTCTACAGTCAACACTAACATAAAATACTGTCTATCAGTCTTTTATGAAAATCAAATTTGTCGATTAAATATACCCAACTGCTTATATTTCAAAATACTAAATCTTCGCCAAGATAAATATTGACGAAGATTTAGTATTATTTCAGTATTAATACCCAGGGTTTTGAGGCATTGGTTTTGTTAGATTAGCATCGATTACCGTTTGCGGAATTGGTAAAATTGTATCTCTTAGAGCTATTAATGAACCAGCATTTATATTATACTTTTTAGTTCGTGCAAACCATGTTTTGGTTCTGGTCAAGGTATATCTTCTATGTTCCTCTGTTAATAATTCCCTCGAACGTTCATCCAAAATAAAATCAAGCGTTACATCCGCTGCCGTTATTGGAGTAGCTTTTGCTCTATTTCTTAAAGCATTAATTGTGGTAGCCGCCTCAGCCTTTTCTCCTAATTTGAATTGAGCTTCGGCTAACAAAAGATATGTTTCGGCCAAACGCAAATAAATAATATCATTGAAATTGCTAGACTGCTGCAAATCTGATGGAATAGCAGGAGCCCAATCCCATTTACGCGTATTTGGCCATGCTTGAGCAGTAGTTGCGTTGGTTAAAGGCTCGTTACCTGTAATATTTAATTTAACCACATCACCTAATTTTGCCCCAGTTGGTAAAGCTGTTGGATTATTCATCGTCCATGAATACCTCAATGCAAACTCCGAACCTCTTTCGTCGGTTGGGCCATAGACCGAAAGTGCATATTTGGTTATGCCAAATCGGCCAATACCACGCCCACCGTTTTCGACCGAAAATGTAATTGGAGATTTACCACCAACCGAGATTCTTTCATAACGATTGACCCACCAACGTCGCATAATACAATTTTCGCCACCTGCTGATAAATACTCATTTTGTAAAACAAACAGAGCTTCCGTATTTCCTTCACTCCTATTTGAGTTTCCATCAATAAACATATCGGTAAATGGTGTTCCTGGCAAACTTTTATTCACACCATAACGAGCTGTCACTAATTTATACAAACCATTACTAACAAGTGATTGAGCCTTTTGCTTAGCTTTGGTATTATCGCCAATGGTTAAGTACAATTCTGCCAAATAATGCGTAGCCATTGCTCTCGAAAAACGTGCGGCATTTGGTGGTGTTTCGGATAAATTTGTTTCGGCATATAATAAATCGTCTTCCATTACTTTTCTAACTGTAGCCAATGGCGTGCGTTCCCAGTCAGTTTTTATTGAGTTTCCCGTAGATTCCGTCAAATTAAGCGGTACATCTCCAAACATAAAAGTTAGGTGACGGTAAGCCCAAGCTCTTACGAGTTTTGCTTCGCCCATAATTTGCTTTTTCTCTGTTTCGGTCCATTTAATTGATGGATTTTCGGCTCTGTCAATAATCGTATTAGCTGCATTGATAGTTTGGTAAAGCCACTGCCAGACATTACTAATATAAGGCACGGCAGGGTTTAAGGTAACGCCAAAAGTATTAAAAACACGCTCAGGTTGTTGCCCACCCGCTGGAAATGGACTATAAGCATTATCTACGCCTATAAATGCAGGTGTAATATACATATCGTTGGTAGTATTTGTTGTTAGACCACCATCAATACCACCTCTTTCTCGACGTACCAAATTGTATAAACCGTACAATCCTGCTTCAAATCCTGATTTATTGACGTATAAATTTTCAGGAGCAATAATATTTACTGGTTCTTCAACCAAAAAATCATCTTTACAGCCTATTGCTCCAAAACTGGCTACCAAAGTGAGTATAAAAAGCTTTATAATATTTTTCATTGTTCTACATTTTAAAAGAGTGACCATTACTTGATTAAATTACAAACCGAAGTTCATTCCAAAAATAAATTCACGTTGCAAAGGCACGTCTAGTTGATTATTGATTTCGGGGTCAAGTCCTGTATATTTAGTAAAAGTTGCTAAGTTTCGACCAGTTACATATAGTTTTAACTTATTCAATTTTAGACGATTAAGTATTGCACTAGGCACTTGATAAGCCAACGAAACGTCTTTCAAACGTGCAAAGCTGGCATCTTCATAGAAACGAACGTTAAAGGTATTTGCCAAAGCATCATTGGAAAAGTGCGTTCCTGAAGTATTTGTTGGCGACCACCAATCTTTTTTGGTTGTATTTCGGCGAACATCGCCAAATACATCATCTTGTTCGAGTGGGTTCTCTTTGGTTACTCCCCATAAACCGTTGATGAAAACCATCAAACTAAATCCTTTATAGGTAAATGTATTAGAAAATCCATAAACTAATTTTGGGTCGCTATAACCTAAAATGGTTCTATCAAGCGTTGTGCTTAATTTTTTATCGCCATCCACATCAACTACTTTTACGTATCCAAGCTTACCAGTTGGTTGAGCCGAAGCATCAATTTCTCCTTGAGAAGTAAAAATTCCTCCATTTTGTAAGCCATAAATCGTACGAATTGGTTTTCCGATAAACCATCCGTTGGCTACATCATCACGACCGTCTCCGTAGAGGTCAACAATCTTGTTTTTATTATGCGAAAGGTTAAGATTCGTTGTCCATTTAAAATCATGGGCATTATAATTGACCGATGTAATGCCTAATTCAACACCACGATTGGCAGTTTTACCAATATTTTGTAAAATTCTGTCGAAACCTTGTACTGATGAAATGATACGATTAAGCAATAAATCTTGGGTTTTGCCCGAATAAACATCCAATGAGCCTTGAATACGGTTATTGAAGAAACCAAAATCAAGTCCGATTGTTATGGAAGTTGTTGATTCCCAACCTAATTTTTCGTTGGCTAATTTATTAGGCAAATAACCTGTCAAAACAGTGGTTCCATTCAAATATTGACGAGTGGCCAAAGTTGCCAAAGACTGATAACTTGCCACAGCTTGATTACCATTAACTCCATAAGAACCTCTCAATTTTAGATTGCTTACAAACTTGATGTTTTGCATAAATGCTTCCTTTGAAATATTCCAACCAAGAGCGACCGATGGAAAAACTCCATATTTTGAATTTGCTCCAAAACCTGAAAATCCATCTCGTCGGGTTGTCAAAGTAACTAAGTATCGGCTATCATATCCATAATTGATACGCCCCATTTGCGAAACTAAGTTTTGCTTATAGTTTTCGTGAGAAGGTGTAAGCAATGTCGCTGCATTCATTTAATAATTAGTCAAAACATCATTCGGAAATCCAACACCTCTAAGTTGGTCACGGTCATAATCTTGACTTTGTGAGCTATATAAAGCCGTAATATTTAGGCTATGCTTGCCAAAATCTTTTACATAAGAAAGAATATTTTCAGTAGTAAAACTTCTTGATATTGCAGTGAAATTTGTAGCACTTCCTTTATTTTCAAATCCAACTGCTGTGCCTATTCCGTAATAGGTTTTACGTAGATTATTTTCATATTCCACCCCAGTGTTTAACTTGTAAGAAAGCCCTTTCACGAAAGGAAAATCAATCTTGACATTATTGGCACTAAAAACACGGTAACCATTGTCTTTGTTGGTAGCAACAGTTTCTCCAAGCGGATTTCCTGAAGTATTATATTCTGGCCAAGCATAAACAGTCGGCGTTCCATCTGCGTTGAAAGCCGTAGTCAATGGATTCATAACATTAGCCCCAAATTGGCCTGCAAAATCGGCTGGACGACCACTTCGGTCTTGAAACGAAAATTGAGTAGATGAGCCAATCGTAAGCCATGGCGTAACTTTTACATCAATATTGGGACGAATCGAGTATCTTTTAAACTGATCATTGATGGCGATTCCTTGCACGTCAAGGTAAGTTCCACCTAAGTAAAAAGATATTTTATCGGTGCCACCCGCAACTGATATTGTATGTTGCGACCTCGAACCTTGTTGCGTAGCCAAATCGTACCAATCTACGGCTTTACCTGCATCATAAATGGCTTGTTCGGTTGGAGTTATTGAATTGGCTGGAATATTTAATCTACTTTTCTTGAAATCATAAAATTCAGTTCCAGTCATAAGATTAGGTTTATTGGCAATATTCTGAACACCATAAAAACCATCATACGTAATATTCAATTTGCCTTTTTTGCCTTGTTTTGATGTAACTAATATTACACCATTTGAAGCTCTTGCTCCATAAATAGCAGCCGCTGAAGCATCTTTTAATACTTCAATTGATTCTACATCATTTGGGTTAATTTCAGAAATTCCACCTGTGTAAGGAATACCATCCCAAATAATCAAGGGACTTGTACTGGCACTGATTGAATTACGGCCTCTTATCAAAATAGAATTATCATTGCCTTCTGCACCACCACTATTGGTATTGATTTGTAAGCCAGGAATTGCTCCCTGCAAAGCTTGAGCGATGTTTGTATTAGGAAGTTGTTCCAATCGTTCTCTAGAAACCGAAGCTACTGAACCAGTAACATCACTTTTCTTTTGTGTTCCATATCCAACCACAACCACCTCATCAAGAGCTTTTGTATCAATTTTCAGACTAACATTGATATTAGACTGATTACCAACTGATACTTCTTGCTGCTCATAACCCACAAAACTTAAAACTATAATGGCTTTTTCGTTTGGAACACTTAGTTTAAAATCACCATTTACATCAGTTACTGTGCCATTGGGAGTGCCTTTAATGCTCACACTCACGCCAGGTAAAGCCTCTTTAGTACCTAGATCAGTTACTTTGCCAGAGATTGTCTTGTCAATTGCATTACTTTTTTGACTGGTTTGAATCGTAGAAATTCCAGCAATTATGTCTTTTTCGGTATTTTGAGATTGAAGAGTTGTAGGGTTTGGAACCGTATTTTCTTGAAATCGGACATCAACCTCGGCCGTTTTCTTACTTTTCTTTTCGTTCATTACCAAAAAAGTGCCGTCTTTCACTTTCTTAAATCGTAGGCCAAACGGGCCTAAAATGTTTTCCAAATTATGCTCAACTTTTGAATCTAAGTTCAACGAGTTATTCGGTACTGACAGACCCTTAACAACTTTATCTTCAAATAAAATATCAATTTTATAGTGCGACTTCAAGTTACTAAGAGCATCTTTGAGAGAAATCATCGTTGATTTCTCCGAACGGGGTACTTGCTGTTTGGCATAAGCCAACATCTGAGCCGTGCTGGTATTCTGCCAGATAAATAGCACCGTCAGCATAAAAAAAGTCTTGCAGACTAAAGGTAGTTTTTGTTGCATAATTATTGTAAAAAAGTGATTGGGTTATTCAAAAAACGTAACATTATTATTTTGTCGATTGTAATTAATTTCTAATAACTCGGCGATGACCTGAAGGAGTTCATCGGCATTTTCAGCGTGAAAAGTACCAGTAATGGTTCTTTTTAATAAAAAATCCTCTCTAAATTTGATGCTTAAACCAAAGTTTTCTTCAATCATAGTTGCTACTTCTAAAAGCGATGTTTCATCAAAAACAAAATGCTGTTCTTTCCAAGCTGAAAAAATTTGTGGCTGAGGTACTACTTTCAAATTCAATTGACCTTTAGAGTCTATCACAACCAAATCGCCAGGTTTCATCGTTATTTTTTTTGCTACTTTTCCATTTTTATAATTGAGTTGAATTTTCCCTTTGTTTAGCACCACTTTTGCATCTTTCTGCCGTGCATTTACATTAAACTCTGTCCCTAAAACTTCTATTTCAAAATTTTTATGCGTTTTTACAATAAATCTCTTATTGTCGAAAGTATGTTTCACCGAAAAGTTTGCTTCACCTGTCAATAATACTTCACGAATTGAATTTCCAAAGCCAAAACGTGGCACTTTCAAAGAAGAATTAGCATTTAATATAATTTGACTTCCATCAGAAAGTTCAATTTTTTCAATTTCCCCAAAAGTTGTTTGATAGTTTTGATATAGGATATAGTTTTTACCCAAAAATAATCCAATAGAAATGCACACTGTAATTGTAGCAGCGATGGCAAACCAATTACGATTCTTTTTGAAAAAATTGGGTGAAGTTGTTTGATTGCCAACTGAAAATACTTGCTCAGAATGTTCCATTTTTAGCAGTGATTTTTCAAGTGCAGCATCTACATCAGGTAATATCTGAATAAATAGATTTTCCCATTCATCGAGCCATTCATAATACAATTCTTTATTACTTGGTTCTTGTATCCAAGCTTCAATTAATTTCTTTTGCAGTGGAGTAGCTCGACCCGCAAAATTTTCAAATAAAATATTTTTATTAACTGATTTATTCATTTGGAGTGTATTTAAAAGAATTTGATGGAGTTGTAACGAAACCTTTTTTTGATGAAGACTCGATTAATATCCATTGAGTGAATTTCGCATTTGAGCAAGTGCTTTCATGATGTGAGCTTCGACAGTTTTTAGTGCAATTTCCAACTCATCCGCTATTTCTCGATTCTTTTTATTCTCAAAGCGACTCATCAAAAATACACGCTGACATTGCGGAGAGAGTGCAGTTATGCTATTTTCTATCTTTTGAAAAAGCTCATCAAATTGTAGCATTGTTTGAGGTGTTTCTTCAAATATCTGATTCTGATTATTTTCAGGAAGCGTATCAATATCTACCTCTTTTTTAAATTCCCATTGTAGGTAATTTAAGGCTCGATTTCGGACGGAGGCATATAGATATGCCCTAAAAGATGTATTTATTTTCTCATAAACTTTGTTTTTCCATAAAACTAAAAATACATCACCAACAATGTCTTCGGCAACTTCTTTCGAATACACAAACCGGACAGCATGACTACATAAGGCACGATAATACCTTAGAAATAGTAGCTCATATCCTTTGTGTGGGTTTTGCTTGAAAGTCTCACGAATAAAAATTTCAGAATCCAACGTTATACTATCGTCGGCTTCATCATTATTTACTCGCAATTGCGGTTCAATATCCTTGGGTTGTTTTTTAGTCTCTCAGTCATCGTTTATTTACCTCTCTATTTATTCAGACAAGAAATGTTGAATTTACCCTTAGTTCCGTACAAAAAAATATTGTCTTTTTTATAAAACTTCTTATATTGTGTATGATTGTAGTAACAATAAGCTTTTGGAAAATAAGTTTTGGGGGAGAAAGAAGTAAGTAACTAATTACGGAGACACAGAAAATCCACTATAGTCCGCATCTGTGATACTGAGCTTATTGAGTATGAGCATTTGCAACCGAAGTAAAACAACACGAACATACCAAAGTTAAGAACCAAAATAGATTTGATTAAGTGAATGCATCAAAAAAAATTATAGATAAGTAAAATAATTGAAGTATATATCCTTTAGCGAATTTAATAAAATAAATTTCTCAAATAACAAAGTTATATTTGTAAATTGAATTATGCCTTTTGCATTTTTGAGAAATAGCGACTTTCGCTCGGGTTGCCGTTTTATTATGCAAAAACATACCCAAAAAATAAAAATCAGGAACCTTTTAAATTTTTATGAAAAAAATCATCTATTCCTTACTTATTCTTGGTCTAATATCTTTGGGCTTCTTTGCTTTCAAGCCTAAGAAACAGAGACCTCCCAACATCGTTTTCATCATGTCTGACGATCATGCTTATCAGGCAATTTCGGCGTATGATACAAGGCTTACTCAAACGCCAAATATCGACCGAATTGCCAAAGAGGGTATGTTATTTACGAATGCTTGTGTAACAAACTCTATTTGTGCACCTTCACGAGCAGTAATTTTAACAGGAAAACATAGCCATTTGAATGGTAAAATTGACAATTATTTTCCGTTTGACACGACCAATGTTACTTTTCCTCAAATTTTGCAAAAAGCTGGTTATCAGACCGCTATGTTTGGAAAACTCCATTTTGGAAATAACCCTAAAGGTTTTGATGAATTTCAGATTTTGCCCGACCAAGGCAATTACTACAACCCCGATTTTATCACCAAAAAAGAAGGTAAAAAGAAACTAACAGGCTACGTAACCGACCTCATTACGGATATTACTTTGAATTGGTTAAAAAACGAACGTGATGAAGAAAAGCCCTTTTTTCTCGCCTATTTACACAAAGCTCCGCACCGCGAATGGCTACCCGCCGAACGCCATTTTAAGGAGTATTTGAAAAAAACTTTTCCTGAGCCTGCAACACTTTTTGATAATTACGAAGGTCGTGGACGAGCTTCAAAAGAGGCAGAAATGAACCTGCTCACGCACATGAACTGGGCCGGAGATTCAAAAATTTTTCCCGAAAATATGGACAAATTGGGTATCAAAGAATCACACCCTTATGATAAACAAAATTATAATAATACCGTAAACCGAATGAACGCCCAACAACGCAAAGCTTGGAATGAAGCCTATGGAAAAATGAATGAAGAATTCCTTAAACGCTATCCAAGCATGACCGAAAAAGACAAGATGCAGTGGCGTTATCAACGCTATATGCAAGATTATCTAGGAAGTATTGCCGCGGTTGATGAGGGAGTCGGACAAGTATTAGATTTCTTAAAAAAGAACAATTTAGAAGAAAATACAATAGTTGTTTATACCTCTGACCAAGGATTTTATTTGGGTGAGCACGGTTGGTTTGATAAACGTTTTATTTTCGATGAATCTTTCAAAACTCCTTTAATGGTTCGTTGGCCAAATGTCATAAAACCAAGCACAAAAAACTCTCAAATGGTTCAAAATCTCGATTTTGCTCAAACTTTTTTGGAAGCAGCGGGCATCAAACCTCCAACAGATATGCAAGGCGAGAGCTTAATTCCGATTTTTAAAGGAAAAGGTAAAAACTTCAGAGATGCAGCATATTATCATTATTACGAATATCCAAGTGTGCACATGGTGAAGCGTCATTATGGAATAGTAACGGAAAAATACAAATTAGTTCATTTTTATTATGACATTGATGAATGGGAACTTTACGACCGTATGAATGATAAAAATGAAATGAAAAACGTATATGATGACCCAAAATACGCTACCGTAAAAGCCGAATTGCATCAAAAGCTGGCAGCACTCAGAGTAAAATATAAAGACTCCGAAACTTTGGATAAAATGTATATCGATAAGTATAAGGAATTAGAGAAAGGAGGAAAAAAAACCAAGTAAACTGAAACAAAAAATGCACTGCTACTGTGGTTTGTACTGATGATTCTGATATTATTGAAATTTAAACTTTCATCTTTTTTATCACTACTTAAAAATCATTGAAATCGAATTCATCAATTATTTTTTCTCAAATTTATTTTTTAGTTCTCAACTCCTTTTTAAACAATGAAAAAAACAATTCTTTCTCTTTTTGCTTCATGCTGTTTGTTTTTTCAAACAGCCGATGCACAATTACAAACGGGTGAAAATTTAGGAGTTACAACAACCGATGCAGGCAAGGTTCGTGGCTATATCAATAATGGAATCGTTACTTACAAAGGCATTCCGTATGCCGAAGCAAAGCGTTTTGAATCTCCACAAAAACCAAAACCTTGGACAAATGTCCGTAGTTCATTTAGCTATGGGCCAGTTGCACCTTTGATGGATCCAACAACAAATATCATGGATGAAAGCGAGTTCGTTTTTGACCATAGTTGGGGTTTTACTAATGAAGATTGTATGCGAATAAACGTCTGGACACCGGGTATCAACGGCGGCAAAAAACGACCTGTAATGTTTTGGATTCATGGTGGTGGTTTCACTGCTGGTTCGTCGCAAGAATTGCCTTCTTATGATGGCGAAAATTTAGCTAAAAAAGGTGATGTTGTCGTAGTTTCTATCAATCACCGCTTAAATATTTTAGGTTATCTTGACCTTTCGGCTTATGGTGAAAAATACAAGCAATCGGCCAATTTGAGCGTTTTGGATATGAAAACGGCTTTGGAATGGGTAAAAACTAATATCTCAAACTTTGGTGGTGACCCAAATAATGTCACAATCTTCGGGCAATCTGGAGGCGGTGCAAAGGTAAATACTTTAATGGCGATGCCTTCAGCAAAAGGACTTTTTCATAAAGCAATCAATCAAAGTGGAGCTTTCCGAACTACCATGCTTGATAAAGCAACAACGCAAGCAATCGGTGCTGAGGTTATGAAAGAATTAGGAATTTCACCAGAAAAAGTTGACGATATTCAGAAAGTTCCTTACCAAACTTTGAGTGATGCTGGAAAAAAAGCAATTAAAACAATTTCTGATAAAATGAAAGCCGAAGGCAAACCAGTTATTGGTTTGAGTTGGGGACCAAGTGCTGATAGCGAGGTTTTACCATACCAATTATTTTCAAATGAAGCATTTGAACTATCAAAAAATATTCCTTTAATGATTGGTACAACTATTAACGAATTTTCGGTTTTTAGAGGTGGAATGCCAATTAATTCAACAAATGAACAAGCAACCGAAGCAATAAAAAAAGTATATGGCGATAAAAGTGATGCTTACATAGCTGCCGTAAAAAAAGCTTATCCAAGTGGCAAAATGACTGATATGCTCAGTTATGATACGATGTTCCGTCCAGGGGCGGTAGTTCAAGCAAACCAAAAATCGGCAGTTGCTGGTTCAGCTACAGTTTATATGTATTTGTTCGATTGGCAATCGCCCGTAATGGATGGTAAATACAAAGCTGTACACTGTATGGAAATTGCCTTTTGTTTTGACAATATCCAACGGACTAAAAATATGACTGGTGGCACAAAAGAAGCCCAAGCATTGGCCGACAAAATGAGTCAATCTTGGATTAATTTTGCAAAAGTGGGCAATCCAAACCACAAAGGTTTACCGACTTGGCCAATATATAATTCGTCTAATACGGCTACAATGCACTTTGACAATACTTGCGTAATTAAACCTCAGATGGACAAAGAATTGTTTGAATTGATTAAATAAGCGACTTTCATTCTATATAAAAAACATCCTATTTGTTTATTTACAAATACAGTTTTAAGCAATAGGATGAATTCATTTAATATAAAATTAAAGCACTGCCATCGCCTTAATCACTTGTGATTTTGGGTCAAGCCAAGTTTCAAAAATAGTGGGCAAATCATCAAAAGTTGCTTCGTGCGTAAGCCAAGCATTTGTGTTGATTTGTCCACTTTCCATTTTTGAGATAATATGCTTAAAATCTGCAGGAAGAGCATTTCTACTTGCCAAAAGTGAAATTTCTCGTCGATGAAAATCGGGATCAAAAAACGTTACTTCGCCTTGGAACAGTCCAACATAAACCAATTTTCCACCAAAAGATACATACGAAAACGCCTTCATCATTGATTGTGCATTTCCTGTGGCATCAAATACCACCGTTGGCAAATTTCCTTTTAAGATTTTTCGCAAATCCTCTGCCGAAAAATCATCTATGGCAAGGATACTTTCATCTATTCCGATAGCTTCGTTAGCAAAATTGAGACGTTGTTTGCTAAAATCCATTACTATAATTTTTGCCCCGTTAATTTTTGCAAACTGAATGACCGACAAACCAATTGGCCCCGCTCCTATCACCAGTACAAAATCATTTTCAGTCAGATTGGCACGTTGAACAGCGTGCGACCCAATCCCCAAAGTTTCTACCAAAGCCAGTTGTTCATAACCCAAAAAGTCAGACTTGTGTAACTTATTTACAGGCACTTTCAAATATTCTGCCATACCACCATCAATATGAACACCTAAAACTTTTAGGTTTTCACAACAATTCGTCTTACCATTTTGACAAGGCTGACACTCACCACAATTGAGATATGGCTCTACCGAAACTTTATCGCCGATTTTGATTCCGTTCGCTCCTGCTTCACTTCCTAAAGCTATGACCTCCGCCCCAAGTTCATGCCCGAGTACTCTTGGGTACGAAAAAAAAGGCTGACGACCTCGATAAGCGTGATAATCTGTGCCACAAATTCCTATTCTATGTATTTTCAGTAAAGCCTCATTTATTGATAAAGTATCATCAAAATCTCGACTAATTAGCTGCAACTCTTGTGGTTTGTTTAAAATGATTGTTTTCAAAATCTTAATATTTTAGGATAAATTTTTATCAATTACAAACGAAATCTCTTTAAAATCAAACATTTTAACTTCTTCGCCTAGTACCATTATCAAATGCCCAGTTTCGGCTATATCAATTATTTTTCCGAGAAATCGTTTACCATTTTGTTCATACTGATGTAATTCTCCAAACCTAAATACTCGTTCCAAATACTTTTTTTTCTGAACTTCGGTATGTCCGTTTTTCAACTGTAGATAATATTTTTCAATACATTCGCAAAGTTGCTCGATTAGTTTTTCAATCTCAAAATCAACAAATTTCTGCGAAGCCAATCTTAGTGAAATTGCCTTGTCGCTTAAAAAACTTAACTGATTTATATTCAAACCAATACCAATTACAGAATAAGCAATTCGACTTCCCGAAAGGGTATTTTCAATCAAAACTCCACCCATTTTACGATTACCAACATAAATGTCATTTGGCCATTTAATTGCGAGTCCATCAGATAGATACTTGCACAAAAACTCGTAAATACCTAACGAAACTGCCATATTTAGCCTGAATTGTTGAGTAATATTCAAGAAATCAGGTTTCAAAATCATTGAAACAGTAATATTTTGGTTGGGCAATGCCTCCCAAGTATTTCCACGTTGCCCACGACCCGCCGTTTGGTAAGACGTAATGACAATTGTTCCATCAAACACTTGCTTTGTTTGAATTATTTCAGAGGCAATATCGTTAGTTGAATGACAACTTGGCAGATAAATGCTATTTTTGCCGAGAAATAAAGTTTTGGGTTGAAAATTGTGCAATTTTATAGTAATTTAGCATTTTGACAAATACACGTTATAAATATTTTTCGTGAAGTTCGTACGCTTTCAAAAGAAAGAAGCTTTTTTGAACTTTTAATGATAAGCAAAAAGTTTTACATCAAACGATTATCATTAATACTTCACCATTATCAAAACGAACCGCTCACAAAATTAAATGAAGATAATATTGAATGAAAGAAATTAAAGAATTTTCTGGTGAGGATTTAAGTCGCTTAGTAGTACACGGAATGTTAGAAAAAAAAGCGGCAAATATTGTAGTCATGGACTTACGCAAGGTTAACAATTCCATCACTGACTTTTTTGTAATATGTTCGGGTAATACCGATACTCAAATCGCTGCCATCGCCGATTCGGTAGATGAAGAAGTTTTCAAAGCATCTAAAATTAACCCTTGGCACCAAGAGGGGCGACAAAATCGAGAATGGATTTTGCTCGACTATGTTGATGTGGTTGTACACGTTTTTAGAAAAGACCGTCGAAAATTTTATGATTTAGAATCTCTCTGGGGCGATGCCGAAACCACGCTCATAGAAGAAAGCTTCGAAACAGAAGCACCAAAACAAATAATCTTCGAATGATGTTAATATTATTTGAATCTTTACATAGATCAAAACTATGTGAAGGTTATTTTTTTAGATGAATAACTATTGCATTAAATTTTGAAAAATTAGAAAAATGTCAGACAACAAAAATAATGAATTTCCAAAAAGAAAGCCAGCCAATAATGGAGGCGGTTTGCAGGGATGGATTGTAGCGGCGGTTATTATGGGCATTATAGGTTTTTTACTTTTTTCGAGGTCAGCTTCGTTGGCACCGATTAAGTACAAGCTTCTTGAACAAATGATTTTGCAGAAAGACGTAGAAAAAGTAGCTGTAGTAGAAGGAAATCGAAGTGTAGAAGTAAGCCTTACTCGTGATGCCCTTCAAAAACCACAATACAAAAAAGATTTAGGCAATAATCGTTATAATGCTGGCGGTCCTCACCTGAAAGTAGATTTGGTTTCGGTAGAATCATTTATGAATGATTATACCAATTTCTTAAAAACCGCAACAATTGACGAAGCTTATCGTCAAACATTATACCCAGAGAGCGTAGAAAGACAAGACATGACTAATTGGATTGTAAATTTACTACCGTTCGTGGTGGTTCTTGGATTAATGTATTTCTTAATGAGCCGTATGACTGGCGGTGGCGGCCCAGGTGGTCAAATTTTCAACATTGGAAAATCAAGAGCAGCTTTATTCGATGCCGATAGTAAAGTAAAAATTACTTTCGATAATGTAGCTGGTTTAGAAGAAGCCAAAGAAGAATTGCAGGAAATTGTTGATTTCTTGAAAACTCCGAAAAAATATACCGAACTCGGTGGTAAAATACCAAAAGGTGCATTGCTCGTAGGCCCTCCAGGAACTGGCAAAACCTTATTGGCGAAAGCAGTAGCTGGCGAAGCCAGTGTGCCATTTTTCTCACTTTCTGGTTCTGATTTCGTTGAAATGTTTGTAGGTGTTGGTGCCGCTCGTGTGCGTGACCTTTTCAAACAGGCCAAAGAAAAAGCTCCTTGTATTATTTTTATTGATGAGATTGATGCAGTTGGTCGCTCGCGTGGACGTGGCTCAATGCCAGGTGCAAACGACGAGCGTGAAAACACACTCAACTCACTGTTGGTAGAAATGGATGGATTTGGTTCTGATGCAGGAATTATCATTTTGGCAGCAACTAACCGTCCCGACGTTTTGGATGCAGCTCTTATGCGTCCAGGCCGTTTCGACCGCCAGATTAGTGTTGATACGCCTGACATTGTTGGTCGTGAAGCTATCTTCAAGGTGCACATGAAACCTTTGAAACTTGCCGATAACATTGATGTTAAGAAATTAGCAACCAACACGCCAGGTTTTGCAGGAGCAGAAATTGCAAATGTTTGTAATGAAGCTGCTCTTTTGGCAGCTCGTAGAGGTAAATCTGCTATCGAAATGATTGATTTTTATGATGCAATCGACCGTGAAATTGGTGGATTGGAAAAGAAAAACAAATTAATTTCACCAGAAGAGAAAGAAATCGTTGCCTACCACGAAGCTGGTCATGCAGTGGCAGGCTGGTTTTTAGAACACGCTAATCCATTGGTGAAAGTAAGTATCGTTCCTCGTGGAATTGCAGCATTGGGCTATGCACAATATTTACCTAAAGAACAATATTTGTACAGAACTGAGCAACTAATAGACGAAATGTGTATGACCCTTGGCGGTCGTGCGGCCGAAGAAGTTGTTTTTGGAAAAATCACAACTGGTGCATTGAGCGACTTAGAACGTATCACGAAAAGTGCTTATGGCATGATTAGTATATATGGAATGAATGATAAAATCGGAAATGTTTCGTTCTACGACTCAAAAGGACAAGGTGAAATGTCGTTCACGAAACCATATTCAGAAGATACTGCTAAAACTATTGATGAGGAAGTTAAAAAACTGATTGAAGGTGCATATCTCAGAACAAAAGAATTATTGATAGAAAAACGTGAAGAATTGGAGAAAGTAGCACAAGAACTACTCAGAAAAGAGATCCTTCACCAATCTGATTTAGTTGAATTGATTGGCAAACGTCCATTTGAGAAACTCACTAATTATCAAGAATTTATGGACAAAATTGATACTCCTACCGAAGTAACCACTCCAGTTGTAGAGTAAGAATAATATTGATATTAAGAGGCAGTAGTAAATTAAAATTTACTACTGCCTTTTTTTCGTTTGTTGAGGTCTTAGTACCTTTATTTAAACTCCTCATTCAACAGAGTTAATTAGTTTCCCAAAGGTATATTTACTTATTACTGTAGCCTTAGTCTGAGCAACTCAATTCTAAAAGAATGTTCTTAATCTAACTATTATCAGTACTTATTATTACTAAAAGTGGTTTTTCTTAAGCCTCAATCATTCAATCCTCCAATTCTTAAACACAACAAAAAATAAAGAGTCTGCCCTCATACAAGGACCGACTCTTTCTATTTTAATCAGAAAAATAAGAATTACTTTACTTCAAAAATACCACGTCCGATGCTAAATCCTTCAGAATATAGTTCGATATTATATTTACCTTTTGAGTAATTTGAACCACGAGAATAGATGAAATCAACATTCTGGCCAGAGTTATCATACGTTACCGATTGTTTGGCTGTGTAAATCATTTCTTTTCCACCGTAATTAAACGCACCAGAACCAGTCGCCATATCCGAAATACAGTTCCCTTGTGGGTCAAGCATACGCATGTAGATTACTTTGTTTTCACGTTTAGTCAAAGGGTTTTCTGATAATTTGAAAGAGATTTTTACTTTTTCTACACGTTTCGCTTTGTATTCACCACCTTCACGCTCTTTGCCACGAGAATTGATAGCATTTACCGAAACATTCATGGCTTTCAAAGCAGCGGCAAGGGTTACTTTTTCAGCCAATTCTTTATTCTTCACTGTTGTTGCATAAACTGAGTCCGCGAGAGCTTGTTTATCAGTTTTTAATGTTGAAACATCAGTTTTTAAATTCGAGTTTTCGCTGCCCAATGTTTTTACCTCGGTGGTTAACTGAGCATTTTCTTCTCTTAACTTGGCAATTTCAACATCTTTTGCACTCAAGGCAGCCTCATAACCCATAATTTTACTTTCAAAGTCACGAATCGACACACTTTTAGAGTTCACTAAGTTTTTCTTATCTTTTTCGAGTTGAGCCTTCAAAGCTTCAAGGTCAGCTACTTGTCCACCGAGCGAAGTTATTTCAGCAATTTTTTTATCTAATTCGGCTGAAATTGAGTCAAGTTTCGTATTTGTCAACAATAATTCTTTAGTATTTTTTGAAATGTCAACGATTTTAGAATCAATATCCTGACGAGCGTTGAAGTAAAGAAATCCAAAAAGGGCGGCCAATGCACAAGCCAAAACGAGGCCCGCTGTCATAGCTGTATTGCTTTTTCTTTCTTGCATGTTTTCCATAGAAATCGAATGTTAATTATTTTAAGTTACAGGTTTATTAAAGGCAAAGTTAATTTATTATTGAAACTATTTATCTTTTAAAGTGAAATTTTGTTGTTTTTTTCATGAAATAACAATTGATTCTGTATTTTGCGAATAATTAAATTGATTATTTGCATTTAATCCTACAATAAAAGCATTTATGGCACTCATCACCAAAAAGAAAGTACCATTTAAAATTTCAGACAAGTTACGAAAATACTTATCAAAGTATGGTCGTGAAAAAGAATTGCCCATTAAATATACAGATTTATTGCGTTTCGATAATGCTTTCCCACTCTATGATAAAAAGGGAAAAGACACACTTTGGGAAACAGTTGTGTACCCTCAAAATGACCTCGAAGAAATTTATGAGGCTTTAAAAAATATTTACGCCGATTTGAAAACCGATGGCGATGACACTGTAATCAAACATTTGGTAGTTGATAGAGTCGATACTTGCACCTATGCCAATACAAGACCATTCAGAATCCGAATTGTAAATAAAATCAATGATAATCACGACTATTTTTATATAAAATTAGCTGATGCTTCTCGCATTTATGGCCTTGAACTGGAGCATTTACTTTCGCCAAACGTAATAAGCTACTGTACGCACGAAGACACATTGGTTGAAGAACATATTGCCGGAATCCCTGCTGACCAGTTTATGAATAACCACCTCAGCGATGCCAATTTTAATCCAATTCGATTAAGCAAAGAGTTTATCAAGTTTAATGAGCGTTGTTTTGTAAGACTTTTGGGTGATATGCACTCATCAAATTTCGTAATTATCGTCACGCCCGATTTTGAGGATTTTCATTATAGACTGCGAGCCATTGACTTCGACCAACAATCTTACGAAGCATCAAAATCAGTCTATATGCCACAGTATTTTAAGCAAAACTACGCCATGATTCAGATGGGCATGAAATATTTGACGGCAGAGTCAGTAAAACAATACCAAGCCGAAGAACGCACACTAATTGCGAATAGATTAAGAGAAGAAAAAAGCAGAATGCACGATTTAATTGATACTATGAAAAAAGATACGCTTTCAATACACGATAATCTCGAGTCACTCAAACAAGACCTTTCAAAACATTATAAAAATGCTAAGTTTTTGAATTGTAAAAGTATGGGAGATGTGGTGGAGTTGAGTTTAAAACTGGTCTTGGTTCATTAAAAATTCGATTGGAAAGTAAGCTAATTTTTCCATTCGAATCATTGATTTATTTAATCTTTCGTGATTGCCCAAAACAGCAATAACCAGCCAATTACCAAGAAAGCACCTCCAATTGGAGCAACAGCCCCGAATACATTAAGGCCAGTAAAACAAATGGTATATAAAGCTCCGCTAAAAATCAACACACCAGCCAAAATACAATAGCCACTATAAATAAGAGTTTTGTTTGAAATATGCTTCGAGATAATACCTATCAAAATCAATGCAAGAGCATGATAAAATTGGTAGCGAACGCCCGTCTCAAAAGTTTCGAATCGGCCACTTGCCGCAAGCATTGGCTTAAGTGCATGAGCCCCAAAAGCACCAATCATCACCCCTACAGCTCCCAAAAGTGAGCCTGCTTTCAAAAAAAGTTTATTCATAATTTTATGTTTTAAAATAATACTTTAAAATTACTCAAAAAAAGTTTCATTCTAAGTCAATTTTGAAAAATCAATAATGGGAGGAGTTTTACCACGTAATAAAACCAGAAACACTAAAACAACTTTCGGTAGCTTTTTTGGTCCAAATGGCAACAACCAATACTGCCCGACAAATGGTAGTTTTTGTAACATAGTAAGATTTATTCAATAAAAGAGCGAAAACTATGATAGCCTTGGAAACACAAAATGTGATGAAAAATACACCAATAGAAAAACAAGAAAAAAGAGTTAAACATTGGTAAATGTATTTTTGCAAAGTAATTCCTTTTTTATATACTCTATTTTTAGGGATTTTGGCACTTATCCAAAAATTAATTGTAAATATCATCAGACTTTTCAGAGCCATCACATTTAAAGTTACCGAAAACGCCGTGCGAGTTATCGTACACAAAACGTTTGCTTTGGCGACTCAAATGTTTATTCTAGCCATGGAAAATGAACAATATGATACTTGTACGATGGAAGGTTTTTATAGCAAAATTGTGAAAAAACCTTGAATTTACCTTTTGAAGCCGAAATCAATATGGTTATTTCATTCGGTATTAGGGAAGAGCAAGGTGTTTGGGAGACCGACTGAGAGTTCCATTTAATGAAGTTTATCAACGAATTTGAAAACTAAAACTGATGAGTTTCCCTTTTTTAGTAGTTAGCAATTACTCCGAATAATAACCATTTTAGGTAATATAATATATTTATATTTTATTTTTTTATGAATAATTTATATTTTTACCTTCATCTATTTTTAAAAACCAATTAGTTTTTTTATTTACTAATTTTAAATCAAAATGTTATGCCAACAGGTACAGTAAAATTATATAATGAGTCCAAAGGATTTGGTTTTATCTTAGATGAAGCTGGTTCAGATGTATTTGTCCATGCCTCAGGCTTAATTGATCAAATCAGGCAGGGAAATGAAGTAAGTTTCATTGTTGAACGCGGGAAAAAAGGAGATAATGCAGTACAAGTAAAGGTTATTGGGTAAAATCAAAAAATTATTACTGTTTAGTGGAAAAAACAGTTCGGCATTTAAACAAAAGCTCAAATATCTAATTTGAGCTTTTGTCGCATTTAAATAACCGCTTCTAGTAGTAGCGAACCACAAAAAGGGAGTTTCCGTAAAAGTTATGTAAAACGAGTAATAAAGAAAATACTCATTTTATGATTGTTCTTATTCAAAAGCGGTTTCAGGAGGGACTCGGTTCGACTAGAGCTAATTAGAGGTTTTAATTCTATGGCAATTTTGCAAAATCAATCGTGGGCGTTTTACCTTTTAATGGTCTTGTAAATTTCTGATTTAGCGTAGTATTATCATTGAAAAATCCACAATTTCTCAAATAAAACTGCCCATTTTTCATACCTCCGTCATAATCTACTCTATATCCCTTGCGAGCAGTATTATCGGCAGTGAGCGTAATTTGATTCAATTCCGTCCAAGCATTTTTGGAAGTATAAACCCATTGATTATCAAAATTTACCATACGTTCTTGATTACCAGTTTCGGGATTAAAATTTTCAAGAAAAGAATACAAGCTTTTCAAATAAGTCGATATTTTCGGCCTTTTGAAACTCGCAATTAATCGCCACTGGTTTTCTTCGGGAGCGAAAAAATAAGCTGTATAATTAGTATAATTGTCGGCGGTTGGCTTTCCTTGCAACAAAAATTGATAAGTAATTCCAGCTTTCCAATTATACTTTAAATAGCTTTGTCCACCCGAACCTTCATTGCCAAACTCGCCTGCATAAACGCCATCACCTTTTTTTAGAAGTAAAATCTTTTGGTCTTGTGGAATTGCGGCGGGATTATCAGTTGTAAACGGACTCCAAACCGAAAACAAAATTCTTCGCTCAGTTTCCGAATTTACCTGCATTCCAAAATAACCTTCGCCAAAACCATTTGCCATAAAATACGAGCCAATCACATCATTCCCTTTCGGAATCGTAACTTCATTATAAAACCATTCTATATTTTCTAAGCCATCAGTTGGATAACGTAAATGAACCGAAGGCCCTCTTCTACCCCAATAAAAGTAATTTCCTTCATTATTTTTTACAAAAGTAAGCTCAGAAGTGACCGAAGTTCCACTCACAAGCAAACTAGAAATTGTGCCAAAGTTAGCATTTGTTTTAGTCATACCATTTATATCGACCGAAACATAACCCGCCTGTGGTAAATTCCATTCTCCAACAAAAAACTCTTTTTCGGAATCGCCTTCCGCCACAAACTCAATACTTTTACCTAAAATACTGACATTAATTTTATTTTTATTACCCTTTGGATTCATCAAGACCGATACTTTGAGCGTACCCTGTTGAGCAACTTTAAAATAAGTTCGGCAAATCGTCAAATCAGAACTCCAGTTTACTAAGCCCTCTTCCTTAATAGCTGCTCCATTTGTTGTCCAAGCATTTCCTCCTAGAGGAATCGTTTGTTTGTTTACGTCATGCTCAATATCAAGCACTATATCGGCTTTGCATTGCAAAAAAGTTGTCAGAAATAGGAGAATTAAAAACTGGATATTCATTTTTTAAAAGAAGGTTGATAAAATTTATTTAGTATTTTTTATTATGGTAATTAAAAAAAGCTGCTTAAACGTTGAGCAACTTATTTTAGTCTCATATAATATCTTTAAGCACTGAGATATTTACAGTTAGGATAAAACACTCTTACTTTCATTTCTGATAAATTCTTCCTCCAAAAATCTTGCTACCGACTCGAATTATGGTGCTTCCTTCTTCTATTGCAATACCATAATCCCCACTCATGCCCATAGATAAAATGGTTAATGATGGATGTGGCAGCCGCTGCGGATTGAAAGTTAATGTTTGGTAAAAATCTTTTAACTTTTTGAATTCTTTTCTGATTTGAGTTTCATCATCGGTGAGGGTTGTCATGCCCATTAGGCCAACGATTCGTACATTTTGTAGTTTTTCGAGCGTTTCAGCTTTCATAATCTCCAAACATTCTTCTTCAGTCATGCCGCTTTTGGTGTCTTCTTCGGCAATATAAATTTGTAGCAAGCAAGCAATCACTCGGTTATTTTTGGTCGCTTGTTTATTGATTTCCTGCAAAAGTTTTAAGCTATCGACTGAATGAATCAAACTTACAAACGATGCAATATATTTCACCTTATTCGATTGTAAATGACCAATAAAATGCCATTCAATGTCCTTTGGCATCAATTCATGTTTATCGACTAATTCCTGCACATAGTTTTCGCCAAAACGCCTAAAACCAGCATTATAGGCCTCCATTAGCATTTCTACAGGCTTGGTTTTTGACACAGCCACCAACGTTACACCTTTACCTTCAATTTCTTTTTCTATAAACTGAATATTTTCTATAACTGCCATGGTTTTTACATAAGAATTTTCGATTCAACTAAATGAGAAAAATCATTCTTAATTTTTAATTCTTAATTTAATTATGATGCCACTGTGGTTTTGTAAATATCGTACCAATCTTCACGGCTTAATTTAATATCTGAGGCACTGGC
Organism: Emticicia agri; assembly: GCA_945860265.1. Lineage (GTDB taxonomy): Bacteria > Bacteroidota > Bacteroidia > Cytophagales > Spirosomataceae > Emticicia > Emticicia agri_A. The sequence goes on from CAMAQF010000005.1 coordinate 23,055, forward strand.
AGCATTACGAATACGGGCTTCTGACAATGAGCCAATGATTGGTAAAGTACCCAATTGCATCAACCACGCAACGGCCGTTTGCTCTACATTAGCCTCATATTTTTTACCGATTGCTTCCAATTTTGTTTTCAAAACTGCTGATTTCCCTTCTTTTCCTTCTAGTATTTCACCACCAGCGAGCGGAGCCCAAGCCAAAGGTTTACTAAAACTTTGCTTGATAAAATCCAAACGACCATCTTCGATAGCAGAAATATTCATTAAATTTAATTCAATATGATTGGTTACTATTGGAATCGTGAGATAAGAAGCCAATAATTGGTGTTGGAATGCAGTAAAATTAGCAACTCCAATATGTTTTACTTTTCCTGAATTAACGATTTCGGCCAAAGTCATGGCTGTTTGCTCTGGGTCGGCCAAAAAATCGCTTTGATTCAGTAAGAAAATATCTAAATAATCAGTTTTGAGTTTTTTCAAAGAACTTTCAACGCTACTTACAATATAATTATGAGAGTTATCGAAATAACTTACCTTTCCGTTGCTTGATTTACGAATACCACATTTGCTAAAAAGCACAATGTCTTCACGCTTGAAAGACTTATTACTAATTATCTTTCCGAAATGCTCTTCTATGGTCGAATCGCCATAAATATCAGCATGGTCAAAGGTATTAATGCCCAATTCTAAGCATAAATTAATGATTTGCTCCATTTTGGCTGGAGTGTTTTCTAAATTTTCCCAACGCCAAAATCCATAAATGGCTTCCGATACTTTCGGCCCTGAATCACTGAGATATACTTTTTTCATGTTGTACAGTTTTTGATTAAAGTGTGTAAATATAATAGTTTTAGTTTAGAAATAGTCTGAGAATTCAATTCTGGATATATAAATGATAAATTTACCCCAAATGGGTTATACAACAAAATCAGCATACGATTATCTCGGTTGTAGTGGCTAGATTCGAACTACCAATAAAGGGCACTTTTCAATAGAGTTTGATTAGGTGGTTCATTCAAGAAATATCCACCGTTTCTTCCTTATGAACTTTGCAAAATTCCATCTCGACACAAATCAAAAAGAATTAATTCAAAAAATCGGCAAGGTAAACTTTCTTTGGCGATAATAACAGGCAAAGTCATCGGAAAGTTTTCGCCAAAATGTTTTGCCAAAATTCGGGGTGATTTAGGGCGTATTTTGTCTTTTTAGAAATCATAATCTTATTTCTTTTTCTTTCTAAAATCAAGGTTTTGAAAATAGAAAAGTCTTATACTATTAATGTTTCTGAATTTATTTCCTGCAGCCAATTGTTGGTAAACATTCATGTAGCCAAACTGGAAATTTGAGTGAGAATCAATATTATAGGCCAGTCCAACAAAAAAACGATTTTGATCAAAAACATTATAAACATTATTTTTTGATAGATTCACCATGATTTCATCATTCAGAATAGCCGAAAAGGTCTTTGGTACAATACCTTTTTTGCTCAGTGGAATATTGATGAGCATATTTGCTCTTATTCGCTCATCGAATCTATAGCCATCGGCCAACTCATTATCATTTTTTATCTTTCTTCTGAAACGCTCTTCCAATCGAATCCACTGCATGGTTCGGACTTTTCCGTATTTCGTATGTAATTGCAATTGGTGCCAAATCCGATGTTCGGGTTGAGAAATATTGGCATGACCTTCCTCGGGAAAATGATTTACAAAATTATAAGCATTTGTAAACTTCAAATCGTCGTTTATATAGTACATTACACCCAAACGGCCAAGAAATTTTGATGGCTCTTTTATGAAATGCTCGGTTGTACGAAAATGAGTATCAAACCAAATGCCCCATTTATCAGTGAGGCGAGTTTGATTGAAATATCCGAGCCAAAGTTGTTCTTCGTCGCGTACCACTCGTGTTGTTTGAGCCAAAATCGAGCATGAACATAGCATTAAAGCGAGTAAAATTATGTTTTTCATAGGGTTTTAATAGTTTTTGAAGATTAATTTATATCAATGATTTCCGTAGTTTTTCTCGCCAGCCTTTATCTCAATCGGTAAAAGATTTTGCTTTGGTGGCAGCGGACAAGTTGCGTAAGGCGTGAAAGCACATGGTGGGTTATATGCTTTATTAAAATCAAGATAAGTGAAACCATCGGCATTGGGCTTAGCTGTATATACGAATCTTCCCGCTCCATAGGTTTCTTTTTTATTGGTTTTGTCGCCGAAAATGACAAAAAACTCTTCGCCCTCGGCCAAAGCATCTAATTTATATTCTTTTCCTGAAATAGTAAAGACCAAAACCCCGGGTGAATCTTGTTGTGAAGTTTGACCTGTAATGTCCAAAATTGCGATTTTCTTTCTTTCGGTTGGAACAAACTTGGCTTTCAATTTCCATTTTGGGTCAATCTTGTAGTTTTCAATGCCTTGAAATTCTTTCAAAAATGGACTTTCTAAATCTCTCAGTCTAATTGCAAAGCGTTCGCCACGTTTTATCACAAACCAACGTAAAGTATTGTGCTTCAGTACGACTGGTTTTTCAGCAGGAAATATTTTCAGTTTTTCAACCTTCGCATTTTCATTAAAAATAGCTGCATCGGCTTTTGTTTCAACAAAAACTTCTCCTTTCGATAAAATAATATCTCCCAAAAAGGCATTACTTCTATCATTCGGAAAAACAATTTTATTTTCAGTATTTCCACCAAATGAATTTCGTCCTTCTTCTAACCAAAACAAACCCGCCAAATTAAGCCAACCATTTTCTTTTTTTAGTCCTTCAATACGATTTTGATGCCACGCTTTTATTTCTTTTTCGTAGTCAGAATCATCGGTTTTGGTGTTAAACGAAAATAAGATTATCGAAGTTAAAACTCCTAAAATGCTGAATTGAATTCGATTTTTTTTCATACTAAATATTATCTTTAAAAGTCAAAATTAATAAAAAAGCTAAATTTAAGGGCAAGATATTATCATATTTAATTGTGTCACACCATATTTTCGGCTTAAAAGGCCTTACACGAAACATATTAAAACGAATATCGAAGCATTTCGAGGGTCGCCTAAAATACCTGCATATTGCCCTGCACTGCCTGGAGCAGCCAATAATTGCTCGAAATAGTCTTTATTCGCAAGGTTTCTACTCCAAACAAAAAGTGAAATACCATTTGATGCTCTGAATCCAATTCGACCATTTAGCAGCGAATATCCATTAATATTCAAGAATTGAGAAGGTGATGGACTTCATGAAAATTCCGAACGGAAGTACACATCAACAGCAGCAAAATAATTGCCTTTTAAGCCTAACAAATTTCCTTTGGTTGTTGCTTCTACACCAAACGAACCCGACCATTTTGAAATACCTGATAAACGTCCGCCCGAAACATCGATCTGAATTTAAATATTGCCCCAAAATCCAAAAATTGCATTACTAAGAAAATAGTTGTATCAATTTTTAAACACATTCTGAGCAGTCCAATCATTGTAAAAAAAATATACCAAAGAATTTTTATCTTTACCGCACCAAAATTGCCAAAACCAATGCCAATCAAAGATTTATTAAAACCCGAAAAAACGTTTCGAATAACAGGAATGCTCAGAATTGAGAGCGAAGACGACCGTTTTCTCGGCCCTGGTAGGCTTGAATTGCTCGAAAGTATTATCGAAACTGGTTCGATTAGTCAAGCAGCCAAACAAATGGGAATGTCGTACAAAAAAGCTTGGGATTTAGTAAATTCGATAAATCAACATACAATTAAGCCCATTGTCAATACACAAACTGGTGGTGAAAAAGGTGGCGGAACGATTGTTACCGAGGAAGGAAAACAACTGATTACGGCTTTCAGAAAGCTACACGAAGAGTTTCAGCAGTCGTTTGATGAAAAAATAAAAATCTTTTTACAATCATAAAATTTTGCCCGTAAGAACGTCCAAATTGGACGTTCTTACAAAATTCGTTAGAATTGCCATTATCTGAACACTAGGTAAAAATCAACTTTAAACAAGCAATGACCAAACCCACTGCTAAAAGTTTTTTTAGCGTCGGTATTTTGAATTTTTGACTACCAAAATAAGACCCAGCCAAACCACCGATAATTGTAGCTAAAACCGCCCATTGCATATTTTCGGGGAGACTAATGCCTCCTTTTTGAAGCTGACCGTAAAGACCTGAAAGTGAATTAACAAAGATAAAAAGTGCTGAAACTGCCGCCGTTTCTTTCAAATTCGCCCACCGCATCAATAGCATCAAAGGGCTTAAAATAATTCCTCCACCAATGCCAATCATTCCCGAAAGTAAGCCAATCAAGCCACCCGATAGGATTCCTGCCCAAATTGGAATTGGTCTGTTTTTTTCATTGGTATCAAATTTATAAATTAATCGAACAATTGAAAACAAGATACATACGGCAAGAATTTTCTTATAAATAGAATCAGAAAGCGTCATTGTTCCTCCCAAAAATGCCATCGGAATACTGGCCAGAGCAAATGGTAAGAAGAGTTTTAAACGAAAATGTCCTGCTCGGTAAAATCCAATAAATGAAAATAAAGAAACAGCCAAATTCATGACCAATGCCGATGATTTCATCATTGCGGGAGCTACGCCCATAATTGCCATAATGGCCAAATATCCGCTTGCTCCGCCATGCCCGACCGAAGAGTACAAAAAGGCAACTAAGCTCAATAGCAATAAAAGCAATAATAGTGATGTCATAAGATATTTTTAGAATTATATAATCTATCTTTTTGGGGATTTGAGTTTGGTATTTATGCAGATGATTATCTAAAAACTCATTATTTTTTTCATTAACAATTCATTCGTTATATATTTGCAAATTTAACGAACTGTTTTCGTAAAATCCTTAAAAAATCACCAATAATGCCAAAAAAAATACTTTTTTATGCCTATCGTTATATTTTATTATATATAACGATTTTTGAAACAGTATTTCCACAAATAAGCCAAGCTCAGGAAGCTGATACACTAAAATCACAAATCTTGAATGAAGTTGTAATTTCAGCTTCAAGGGTCAAAGAAAATTCTCTTAAATCGGCAACAAGTATTGAATTGTTGACATTGAAACAAATGCAGCAAAGTGCAGCATTGAGTTATTTTGATGCCATCGAAAACCTAAAAGGGGTGCAATTGATAAGCCCTAGTTTGGGTTTTAGAGTCTATAATGCACGTGGGTTTACGAACACAACCAATGTGCGATTTATACAACTCGTTGATGGGATTGACAACCAAGCCCCACACATAGGCTCTCCGATTGCTTCGGGAATGGGGCCAACTGACCTTGATATTCGCCAAGTTGAGATGATTCCAGGAGTTGCTTCGGCACTATACGGGATGAATTCTTTGAATGGCTTGGTAAATTTACAAACACTCAATCCATTTGAATCGGAAGGTTTTAGAATTCAACAAAAAACTGGGGTCAACCACTTAACGAATCCAAGTATCAACCTTAAAATATTTTCTGAAACGAACTTACGATATGCCAAGAAACTCAGCGAAAAGTGGGCGTTTAAAATCAACTTTGGGTATCAGAAAGGTTATGATTGGATTGCCAACTCAACGCTTGACCTTAATCCCACGGTCAATACTTCGATGAATTTACTCGGTAAAGATAATGTCGGAGCCGACTATGTAAATTCTTACGGAAATGAATCATCGAATCGAAGAACACTGACGCTCGTTGGAAAAAGATATGTAGTTGCTCGAACTGGCTATTTTGAAGAAGAAGTAACCGACTATTCTATCAATAATCTCAAAGCTGATTTTTCTTTAAACTATCGCTTCAAAACTCAACATGAACTTGCTTATAGTTTCAAAATCGCTCAGCTTGATAATGTTTATCAACGCACTAATCGTTTTCGCCTGAATGATTATCGTTTATCTCAAAATGCGATTACTTATCAGAGTCCAAGCACACAAATTAGAGCTTATTTGACAAGCGAAAATACAGGAAAGTCTTATAATATTCGTTCGATGGCCGAAAATATCGATCGTAGTTTCAAGTCGGATAATGTTTGGTTTACTGATTTTACAAACGAATATAATATTCAAACCAAAGCTGGTAAAAGCGTGATTGATGCCCTAAATTTGGCCAGAACGCAAGCGGATAAAGGTCGCCCACAGCCAAATACGCCAACTTTTGATGACTTGATTACAAAATTAGGTGACATCAATAATTGGGATATTGGGGCGGCTCTGCGAGTGCAATCTTACATGTTTCACACCGAAGGCTTAACTGATTTGAGTAAAAAGCTTTCAACCACACTTCAAAAGACAGGTTTTGGTTTATTGGCTGGTTTCGATTATCGAAATTATATCGTTGTTCCTGATGGAAATTATTTCATCAATCCAAAAGAGAGCGGCAAAAATATCAATTATTGGAAAGCGGGTGGTTTTGTGCAAGGAAGTAAAACTTTTTTCGATGAAAAACTCAAATTTTTACTAGCGCTTAGAGCTGACAAAAACCAATATTTCGATATACGTTTTAATCCACGAGCGTCTTTAGTTTATTCACACAACGAAAACAATCATTTCCGACTTTCTTATCAAAATGGCTATCGTTTTCCGAGTTTGTTTGAGTCCTTTTCAAACATAAATAGTGGTGGAGTAAAGCGTGTGGGTGGCTTGCCGATAATGTCGCAAGGTATTTTTGAGAATTCGTATTTACGAAAAACCATTGATGATTTCACAGCGGCAGTGAACCAAGCTATAAATATCAATAAACTCACTCAAAATGAGGCCATCATAAAAAACAAAAATCTTCTCCGCAAAAACGATTATACTTATCTGAAACCAGAGTATGTTAATAGTTTTGAAATTGGCTACAGAGGTTCTCCTGTGGGCAAAAAACTATTTGTCGATGCTGATTTCTACTATAATGTTTACCGAAACTTCATGGCTCAAATTGAGGCCAATGTACCGCTTGGTACGAATGCCGATTCGCTGGCATTTTACATGTATGACCGCAATAAACAAGCTCGCTATCGTCTGTGGACAAACTCAAAAACTATCGTGAAAAACTACGGTGCGAGTATCGGATTAAACTATAATTTCTATAAAAACTTCTCACTAAACGTGAATACGTCTTTTTCAAAACTACAAAACACTGCCAATAATGATGGTTTTGAAGAAGCATTCAATACCCCACGTTGGATTATGAATATCGGTCTCGGCAATGAAAACTTACAAAAAATATTGGTTTTGGCATAAACTATAAATATCAAGAAGGATTTCTGTGGCAGTCGGCACTGGCAACTGGCAATGTACCAGCTATTCATAATGTTGATTGCACAGTTTACGTATTATGCCAGAAAACAAGGTTTACAATTTAAAGTTGCAGGAACAAATATTTTGAATCGGCCTTATATAAGTTTCGTTGCAGGGCCAACGGTCGGAACATTTTATTATTTGACGATTACGGCAGATTTGGGGAAGAAATGATTTTTGTTAGATTGAAGGAGTATTTCATATAAATTACCTAAATTCGTCCATAGCAACGGGAATGCAAAACCTTTGCTATGAACGAAAATAATTTATAAAAATGACATCGCAATCTCACCTTTCTCTATGTACGCTATGGATTGATAGGAATAAAGATTTATTGAACATTTTCATTATTTTTACGCCCAATTGTAATCTTCAAACTATTAAACATGAAAAAAACTCTATTGCTTCTCTGCCTTGCCAGTACAGCAGTTTTTGCTCAAAAGAAGGATTTTGACGAAAAAGAATTAATGACGGGCAAAACACCCAAAAATTTTACCCAAACCTTACCTGTAATTCAACGTTGGCTTGATGATGAGCGAGTATTAATCTCTCAAAAAACCACCCCCGATTCAGAAACAAAATCAATGGTTTTGGAAATCAGCAGCGGAAAAATGACCGAAGCAAGCGAGGAAATCCTCCGCCCAAAAGCAAAACCTGTAAAAACCATTATAAGTAAAAATGGTAACCTTTTTTTGAAAAGCGGTGATTCGGAAACGCAATTAACCAACGATGCTGTGGAAGAAAAAAACGCTATGTTTTCTCCCGATAGCAACTACATTGCTTATACGAAAGAAAATAACCTTTATTCGTATGATTTCAAAACTAAGAAAGAATTAAAACTCACAAACGATGGCACAAAAACTACCCTAAATGGCTACGCTACATGGGTTTATTGGGAAGAAATTTTTGGTCGTCCAACTCGTTTCCGTGCGTTTTGGTGGAGCCCCGATAGCAAGAAAATTGCTTACATGCGTTTTGATGAGTCAAAAACGATGATGTTTCCACTTTATAGCAGCGAAGGTCAACACGGTTTTATAGAAGAAACTCGCTACCCAAAAAGTGGAGACCCGAATCCCGAAGCAAAAGTTGGTTTTGTTTCGCCAACAGGTGGAAAAACTACTTGGGCAGCTTTTAATGAGCAAGACGAGCAATATTTTGGTTGGCCGACATGGCTGCCAGATGGAAGTGGTTTGATGCTTCAGTGGATTAACCGCGGCAATGATAATCTCAAACTCTATAATGTTTCGCCAAAAGATGGTAGTAAAAAAGAAATTTATAACGAAACTCAAAAATCTTGGATTGGAATTGATGAAGCCGACGAACGCCTAACGATAATGGATGGAGGTAAAGAAATGATGATAATCAGCGATAAAACGGGTTGGAAACAATTGTATTTATATGACATTAACGGCAAATTCATCAATAATATCACTGAAGGAAAATATACCGTAAAAAACGTTGAAGGCATCGACCAAAAGAATCGTGTAGTATATTTCTATGCTCGTGGTATCGAAAGCACAGCTCGCTTCGACGTGTACAAAGTTGGTTTTGATGGAAAAGGCCTGAAACGCCTGACTTTTGGTGCATTTAACAACCGAAATATCAATGCTTCACCAAATCTGAAATATTTTATTACAACTTACTCAAATATCAATACGCCTACAAGCATGGCAATTGTTGATAATGAAGGTAAAATACTTCGTGAATTGGGCAGTATCAAAGGTGCAGAAATGGAAAATTATAATTTGGCCAAAACCGAACTTTTGAGAGTAAAAAGTGATGATGGAATTTACGATTTGCCGATGACCATCACTTACCCACAGAATATGGTGGCTGGGAAAAAATATCCTGTTTTGGTGAGTATATATGGTGGTCCAGATGCAGGCACAGTTTATGACCAATGGACGTGGTCGGCTCGCCAACAATGGTACGCAAAAGAAGGAATCATTCAGGTTGCTCTTGACCACCGTGCAAGCGGGCATTTCGGTAAAGAAGGCGTGGCATATATGCACCGCAATTTAGGTTACTGGGAAATAAAAGATTATAAAACGCTCGTTAAGTCATTGATAGACAAAGGCGTAGCTGACCCAACAAAAATCTGTATTACTGGTTTTAGTTATGGTGGGTATATGAGTTGCTATGCTTTGACCTACGGAAGTGATGTATTTACACACGGAATGGCAGGCGGAAGCGTTGTAGATTGGAGTTTGTATGACAGTGCCTATACTGAAAGGTACATGGACACGCCTGCTGAAAATCCGGAAGGTTACAAATCGGCCAACGTACTGACACACACTAGCAAACTAAAAGGTGTTTTGCAGATTGTTCACGGCACAATGGACGACAACGTTCACATGCAAAATAGCATTCAGTTAATTAGCAAATTGCAAGATGAAAAGAAGAATTTTGAGTTTATGATTTACCCGAATGGCCGTCATGGTTGGGGAGGTAATAAAGGCGTTCATTTCGATAATCTTAAAACGCAGTTTATTTACAAGAATTTATTAGAAAAACCGATTCCAGAAGGACTTCTTAAATAGTTCTGAATTCTGAGTTCTGAGTTGAGAGTGATAAAAAACTCAGAACTCAGAACTCTAAACTCAGCACTTACATCATTCCCAAATCACTGCTTCTGATTTATTATACCAGCCATCAACTTTTGAGGCAAACTCTGTTTCTATAATATTCCGCTTAATTTTTAGGGTTGGTGTCATTTTATTGTTTTCTATCGTCCAAGGTTCACGTAAAACTACCAATTTTTGTACCCGTTCGTAGCTCTTTAGTTTTGGGTTTACCTCTTTTAGTGTCGTTTCCAAACTTTCTCTAACTACCTGTTTATCAGTTGCTTTTCCCAAATCAGACAAGACCAAAAGTCCGATTGGTTGTGGTAAATGATTACCAACTACACATATTTGTTCAATAAAATTATTATCTGCAAAACCAAATTCGATCTGTGACGGAGCAACATACTCTCCTTTCGAGGTCTTATACATTTCTTTCACTCGTCCAGTAATTTTTAGATAATTTTCAGCATCTAATTCTCCTACATCACCAGTATGAATCCAATTATCAGAATCAATTGTTTCGGCCGTTAGGTCCGGTTCTTTGTAGTAGCCATCCATATTCCAATTTGAGCGGGTTAAAATTTCACCAGAACCTTCGGCAATTTTCACCTCCATACCTGGGTAAATCTTTCCGACTGTTCCATCTTTAACATGCTCTTTTGTCATCATACAAACTGCACCTACATTTTCGGTCATTCCATAGGCTTCTTGAATAATTATGCCCAATTTTCTAAACCATACAATCAAACTATTTGGCATAGGTGCGGCACCAGTCAAAATGACAATCGCTTTATCTAAACCTAAGCCTTTTCTGATTTTCTTCTTAACGATGCTATTCAAAATCGGAATTTTCAACAAGGTATTGAGTTTCTTTTCGGGCATTTTCCCCAAAATTCCCAACTGAAACTTTGTCCATATTCGAGGAACGGCCAAGAAATGCGTTGGTTCGGCTGCAGCCAAGTTTTTCGCAAAACTATCAAGGGTTTCGGCAAAATAAATCGTTGCACCCATCGTGATTGCTGCAGCTTCAATAATATTTCGTTCGGCAATGTGGCAAAGTGGTAAATACGAGAAAAAACGGGCATTTTCGGTGTGAAGTTTTGCAATATCATAAGTATGATAAATCACACTTGCCATAGCACCATATTTCAACATCACACCTTTTGGATTGCCCGTTGTGCCAGAAGTATAAATTATCGTAAAAATATCTTCCAAATTTGGCAAATAATTCTCAGTCATTGGTGAATGATTTGCCAAAATATCATTCCATTGCATGTGCGAAGAATCAGGATTATAAGTAGGAAACGAAATACATTTCACTTTGTCAGGAATACCCGATTTCATGCCCGACCAATCATCCAATTTTCCCACAAAAAGCACTTCACAAGCACTATGGGTAAGTACTTGATTGATTTGAGCATCGGTTAAAGTAGCATAAAAAGGCACTGAAATATGACCCGACATCATAATTGCAAAATCAGCAATAAGCCATTCGGCACAGTTTTTTGAAACTAAACCTATATTGCTTTTAGAAGGAAGATTTAGCGATTTCAGATAAGCGGCCAAACTTCGTGCTTGTTGACCAACTTCTTTGTAAGTATAATCAACAAAATCATCATCAAAAGGTTGACGCAAGTAAATTTTATTAGGAGTTGTTGCCTCCCAATGATAAAAATAATCAAGTAGCGTTTTATTAGGTGAAATTTCCATAATTATATTAGTGGGTTTTATTATATAACACAAATTTGTACAAATTAATGAAAGAATTTCAAATTTTAAAGAAAAAGGTACTAGATTTGGCTTACGGAACATAAAATAAATATTCATCAAATGAAACTGCTAATTATAGCCTTAAAATACCTTTTCATATTTATTCTCACATTAACAGTCGGAATGTCGGCATTGTATTGGAAAAGTGATATTCCCCTCGAGACACTCAAAGAAAAATACGCTAATTCTGACTCAAAATTTATCGAAGTTGATGGTATGTCGGTGCATTATCGTATTGAAGGTTTGGCACAAGACAGCATTCCTCTTGTACTTTTGCACGGAACAGGTGCGAGCCTACAAACATGGGATGGTTGGGTAAACGCTCTAAAAACCGAACGAAAAATCATCCGATTAGATTTACCTGCCTATGGTCTAACTGGCCCAAACCCAAAAAGCGATTACTCCCAAGAATTTTATGCAAGCTTCATTAATGATTTTTTGATAAAACTTGGAGTAAAGCAGTGTATTATTGCAGGAAACTCTCTCGGTGGCTCAATAGCGTGGAATTATGCGGTAAAATACCCAGAAAAAGTTTCAAAAATGATTTTGGTGGATGCTGGCGGCTATGCCATAAAGTCGAAATCGGTACCGATTGCCTTTCAGGTAGCAGGTTTGCCAGTTATAAAGAATTTGTTTAAATTCGTAACGCCTCGCTCTATTGTACAAAAAAGTATAGAAAATGTATATGCCGATAAAAGCAAAGTAACTGAAGTTTTAGTTGACCGTTATTTTGAATTATCACTCCGAGAAGGCAATCGCCAAGCATTTATTGATAGAATGTCGGAGTTTAGAAACAAAGGCATTATAAATATCGCAACCGCCAAAATAAAAGATTTAAAAATGCCAACGCTCATTATTTGGGGCGATAAAGACCTTCTGATTCCGCTTGAAGTAGGCGAAAAATTTCACGCAGATTTACCGAACGATACCTTGGTAGTTTTTAAAAATTTAGGGCATACGCCAATGGAAGAGGATGCTGGAAAAACGGTTGCAGTAGTGAAGGATTTTTTAAAGAGATAAGATTATTTATTAATATAGTGGAAAATAAATAAATCGCGATTATCATACGTAGAGACAAGGCATGCCTTGTCTCTACAACATAATATCATTGTAAAATCAAAAATTGTCAAATATCCATAAATAAAAAACTTCTAATACTGATTTCTTATTTAGGCAAACATGACACAGAATTTAATAATTTAAGAACGTTGTTCCCAAATTTGTACTAAGTTAATAATTACTTGGGTAGCTTTTTCCATATCTTGCACCGAAACCCATTCAAGTTTTGAATGAAAAGCGTGTTCACCCGCAAAAATATTCGGACAAGGTAAACCCATAAATGATAACCTCGAACCATCGGTTCCTCCTCTAATACTGCGTTTTTCTGCCTTCAAGCCGGCTTGTTCGATAGCTTCCAAAGCAAATTCAACAACTTGCGGATAATTCACCAAAACTTCTTTCATATTACGATACTGCTCAACTACTTTAAAATCTACTGTTGAGTTCGGATAATTGAGAAGTATTTGATTTACAATATTTTGTAAGTAAGCTTCTTTTTCATGTAGCCCAACCATCGTAAAATCTCGAATAATAAAATCAAGTTTTACTGATTCTTGAATCCCTGAAATTTGGGTCGGATGAATAAATCCTTCAATTCCCTCGGTAGTTTCGGGCGAAAGAGAGTCTTTTGATAAGGCGGCCAAAATATCACCAGCAATCTTCAAAGCATTTTCAAGCTTACCTTTCGCAAAACCTGGATGTGTACTCACTCCATGAATTGTTAAGCCCATGGCATCGGCCGAAAAAGTTTCATCTTCGAGTGTTCCAAGACTTTCTCCATCCATTGTATAGCCAAAATCTGCACCGAGTTTTACCAAATCAACTTTTTCGGTTCCACGTCCTATTTCTTCATCGGGCGTAAACAAAATCTTTATTGTTCCGTGCTTCACTTCTGGGTTTTGCATCAAATACTAAACCGCAGCCATTATTTCGGCAACTCCTGCTTTATTATATGCACCTAACAGCGTAGTACCACTTGCCGTAATAATTTCATTATTGATTTGCTTCTTTAAATCAGGATGATCCAAAACCTTAATTACTTGCGTAGTGTCATCGGGCAAAACAATATCTGAACCAACCCAATTAAAATGAATAATCGGCTTCACACCTGCTCCACTACAATCAGGCGAAGTATCAACATGCGAACACAAACAAATCGTTGCCACATTCTTAATTGAATTGCTCGGAATTGTGGCATAAACATATCCCCATTCATCAAGATGAGCATCCGTTATACCTAAATCCAACAATTCTTGCACCAATAAACGGCTCAAATCCTTCTGCTTTTCGGTCGATGGAAACGATTTTGAGTTTGGATCAGATTGCGTATCAATCAAAACATATTTGAGGAAGCGTGCCGCTGCAATTTTCTCAGACTCTAAAGGGGAGAATAGGTCTCTTTTCATTGATAATCTTATACCTTAATTATTTATTAGTTGATACGAAACATTCTTATTATTGGTGGTGAGCAATAATACTTTTTAAGTCAGCCGGCGAGTAATTGATATTCTTCAATGTCTTATCATCACCCTTTCTATAAACCAAAAACTTCCCTTCTATTTCCTTATAATAGGACTCCGTTCCTTTATCGGCGTAATGCTTCATAGTGGCCTCGGCTTCTGCTACTGAATTACAAGCTTTGCTCATATTTGAGCGTTGAACCTCATCGAATAAAGTTCTGAACTTTTCTCCCAAGCCAAACTCCAAAATCGCACCTGCCAGAACATACTGAATATCGGCCAAAGCATCAGCGATTTCAACTATGTTATTATCATCTATTGCTTCTTGAAGTTCTTTTAATTCTTCGGCTATTAGAGACACACGAAGGTCGCAGCGTTGCTTCGATGGAATCTGGGGCGTATCTAAAATTGGGTGATTAAATGTTCGATGAAACTCAGCGACTTGATTGAGACAATCTAAATTTTGCATAATGATAAAATATCTGATATTTGGATTTTATTTATTTATTTTTGATAGAATTTAAGCAAAATAAGTATATTTTAGAATATAAATGATAGACAAAGACTATAAAATTGATTTTTTGAAAATATTTTTTGCCGTAAAATAAATAAAGCGATACTTGTGTTTGCAAATTTGAACATATTTCAATAATATTGTATTGTAACTGAAGCAAAAAATCAAAACCCAACAAATCATGAACAAATTTTATAGAGTTCTTTCAGCAGTTTCATTAACATTATCTATTGCTTTATGGTCATGCAGAGGCGACCAAGGCCCTCAAGGTCCTGCTGGTGCTCAGGGTCCTACTGGTGCTGCTGGCACTAACGGTACAAATGGCACAAACGGTACAAACGGTAATGCCAATGTAAAGGGTGCAGAAGTAATTGTAAAAGTAGCTGACTGGAAAACAGTTGACGCTGCTAGCATTGGTACAGGTGCGACTGGTAAAACAGGTGCTTATACAGCAACTGACGCTAACGTAAAAGCAACAATGTTTGTTTTTGCTTTCGTTAAAGTTGGTACTCAATTTGTCGCTTTACCACGTGTAATTATCAAAGAAACTGACGGTGCAACTGAGCAGGTAAACTTTGCTTATGAAACTGGCAAAGTAACGTTCTATTACAGTTCACAAACTGCAGCTATTGGCGGAATAAAAGCTTATGCTCCACAAACTGACCTAACTTTCTCTTACGTAACAGTTGAGAAAACAGTTGGTCAAGCTATGCAAAACGAAGGTGTAAACCTTAGAAGCCGTGACGCTGTAATGACTTATTTACAAGAACACAAGTATTAATCGTTAACTACACAAAATAGTAAGTTACGAAGTAAAAAAAAGCCTCCTAAACAGGAGGCTTTTTTTCATTTTATTCGTTAACAAATAAATAACACTTCGATTTCATGAAACAACTTTTTGGGATTTTACTTTTTTTGTGCTTTTCAGCTTCATCATTTGCACAACTTCTAAATGACAATGACTCTAAACAATTCATTATTAAAGGTTTGGACAAACTCTATAATTATGAATTCAAAGAAGCAGACACTTACTTTAAAAATGTAAAAGTCAAATACCCTAAACATCCAGTTACTCCTTTGCTAAGTGCATTACAAGTTCAATGGCAAAATCTACCCGTTGAGCAAAACCCTAAGGCTATTGCTCAATATCTTGCATTGCTCGAAAAATGTATAACATCTGCTGAAATCCTACTTCAAGATCCAAGTAAAAAAGCCGAAGCAATTTTCTTTCTTACAGCATCGCATGGCTATATAGCCTTGGTGCTTAACTATAAAAAAGAGCAGGTAAAAGCTGCTAATGAAGCCAGAAAAGCCTACGTTTATCTCAAAGATGGCAAAAAATTGACCGAAAAGAATCCAGAATTTTTGTTTACATCAGGTTTATATAATTTTTATCGCATTCAGTACCCCGAAACCCATCCTATTGTTAAACCAATAATGCTCTTCTTTGAAAATGGCAATAAGAAACTTGGTATGCAACAACTTGAGCAATGCGTGCAAAAATCAGTTTTTTCACGTATTGAAGCTGCATATTATTTAACGGGTCTTTATATAAAATATGAATCAAATTATCCCAAAGCTTTAGTTTATTCAAATTGGCTACACGAACGATACCCCAATAATCTAATTTATATGATGCGACATGCAGAAACATTAATAATGAATGGAAAAATTGATGATGCTTTGCCAATTATTCAACAATTAAAACGTACTAATGATAAAGTTTATCTTTTGGCAGGAAGTTTGTTTGAAGGAATAGTCAACGAAAAATTTAAAAAAAATGATAAAACCGCAAGCGAACAATACGTAAATATTTTAAAAATGCAGCCTAACGACCGATATACAAATGATTACTTCGCAATGGCTTACGCCGGTTTGGCTAGAATTTCTATACGCTCCGGCAATAAAAAACGTGCCGAAGAGCTTTATCGCAGATGTTTAGAATATGCCGAGTATAAATCGACTGTCAATGAAGCAAATAATTTTTTAAAATAGATTTCTCGACTTAAATTTACTGATTGTAGGCACCTCCTGCCAATATAAAGTTGAACCTTTGACTGATGACTCCTTAATTTTTCTTTTACATGAAAAGAACCATTACCTTATTTTTGGTAGTATATAGCTTTGTTGCAGCGGCACAATCAATTTCCGAAAATATTCCGACATTAAATGAATCGAAGAATTTATTTCAACATGAACAAAAATTCAGAGATTGGCTATTTCAACAACCTAAAGAAACGAGTGGATGGAAATGGATGGCTCGATACGAGCACGAACTTCTCCGCCGAATAGATACTTCTGGCAATATGCCTTCAAGTGAGATTTTACTTTCCACCAATAAGAACATAGAAAATCTTAGAAAAAATAGCCAAAACACACGTCAAAAAGCATCAGCATGGGTTCCAGTTGGACCTTATGGAAGTGCTGATTTATTTGGAATTGGTAGAGTAAACTGCATAGCTTTTCACCCAAAAGATAGCTTAACTTTTTACATAGGTTTTGGACAAGGGGGAATATGGAAAACTACAAATGGTGGAGAATCATACACTCCAATTGGTGATAATCTTCCGATTCTGAGAGTAAGCGGTATTACACTTGACCCCAATAATCCTGAAATCATTTATAGCTCATTGGCCGACTTTGCTTATATCGGCTATGACCTTTATACCGCAGACCGCAAACGCAATACTTATTACGGAATCGGGGTTTGGAAAAGTAATAATGGTGGTAAAACTTGGCAACAAACAGGCCTTAAAAACCAACTCTCTGAAGGAATTACCTCAATTACTCGTACGATTTGGGTCAACCCCAAAAACTCCAAAGAAGTCGTTGTTGTAGGAACAAAAGGGATTTTCAAATCATTCGATGGTGGGGATTCTTGGTCGAATAAAGTTTTGGATAAAATGACTTCGGCTCTATTACAGCATCCAACTAATGCTAATATTCTTTTTGCGGCTTCGGTTTATGTAGCCACTACTAAGCAAGGAGAAGCAGGAATTTGGAAATCAGAAGATGCAGGAAATACCTGGAGATATTTGACAACTGGTATAGGAAAAACGACTGTACAACGGGTAGAAATGGCGATTTCGCCAACTAATCCAAATTTGATCTATGCAGTTAGCTGCGATAATAACAATGGTTTTGAAGGCTTCTATAAAAGTAACGATAATGGCGAAACTTGGCAAAAATCAGCCTTTAAAGGTAATTTATTGTCAACCGCATATTCGGCTACTGGTGGACAAGGCTTTTATGATTTATGTATTTTAGTTCATCCAACTAAACCTCAGACGGTCTATGTTGGAGGCTTGGTTTTGAATGAAACAACCGACGGAGGCAATTCGTGGCGACAAGCGACTGGCTATACAACTATTCATCCCGACCAGCATGCTTTTGGGTATAATCCACTCAATAAGATAATTTATTTATGTAATGATGGGGGCGTTTATGCTACCAAAGAAATTATTGCCAGTACAGTTGCTAATATTTCGTGGAAATTCATCTCGAAAGGCGTAAATGCAACTTCATGTTATCGTTTAGGTCTTTCACAGGATGGAACAAAAATTCTGGCTGGAGCTCAGGACAATAATATGTTTTTAACGCAGGATAACAAGCCCTGGACCAATGAGTTTGGCGGCGATGGTATGGAAGGAGCTTTGAGTAAAAACTATGTCTATGGTTCTTCACAGTACGGCTTTATATCTTTTTTTAGTCTAAATGATGTAAAAAAACAACAAACACCCGCTTTTCCACCTTCCAATAATATTGATACTGGCGAGTGGACTACCCCTTTTGTTATTAATGAAAAGAGTAATCAAATAATTATTGCTGGCGGGAATATACATAAAATGGAAGTAGCCCAAGAAAGAAGTAAACTCAATACTATTTCAAACTTTAAGATTTACGGCACTACTCGGTATCCCCAAGTTTCAACAGCTTTGGCAGTTCCGAAATCTGATGCAAATACTATATATATTGCAAAAAAATCTACTCCAATGCTCAAACAATCATCCGAGCTTTGGCGAACTGTCAACAATGGTAAATTTTGGGAGAATATTACGAATGATATTTATAAGGATTCTTATGTAACATATCTCACAGTTGATGATAATTTTCCAGACCGTGTTTGGGCAACATTGAGCAATTTTGAGGAAGGCCAAAAAGTGTTTTATTCAAGTAATGGAGGAAAAAACTGGGAAAATATCAGTTATAATTTACCCAATCTTCCTGCGAATAGCATTGTGTATCAGTCTGATACTGAAACCGATATTTTATATGTGGGTATGGATATTGGTGTATATTATATGGTAGAAGGCACAAAAGAATGGAAACCACTCATAACCAACCTTCCAAATGTAATTATTCATGAACTTGAAATAAATCAGGCTACTAAAAAACTTTACGCAGCAACCTTTGGTAGAGGAATCTGGATGACCGACTTACTTTCAGAAAAATCACCACAATCAGATGACTTTTATGGAATGGAAGTTTCTTTGTATCCAAACCCTAATAATGGTACATTTAAGCTGAAAACCAATTATAATAATATTGAAAAAATTCAGGTAATTGATATTTTGGGAAGGGTACGCTTTGAAGAATCGCTACAAACAAAAGCTTTAAAATTTGGAAAACAGTTTGAAGTAAATACAATCAATTCAGGGCTTTATTTTATAAGATTAGTGTCTGGTAATTTAAGCAAAATCATAAAAATGGTGGTAAATTAAACTACAAATAGCTTCTAAAAATGATTTTAAAGTAATATTTCTTAATTTGGCATTTATATCGCAATTTGAATGCTAAACTTTTAAGACTACAAAACCATACAAGAATTCATTCAAATTTTGACTGAATACATTGAATAAGTACTAGAAAAAACCTTGAGTGTAAAACCTAATGTTCAAGTGGAATTAGTTTAGCTTCGCACGTCATCAAGCTATCTCTGAGAAGGTATGAGTGTAGAAGAAGCAACCAATTTAGCCACGATTGATTATCTGATGTTAAGTTAGTCCTACGAAAAATTTCGATAATTTAGTATGCTTTCAATGGGTAAAAACTGAGAAGTATCAAAAAATACATTCAAAAAGAAAGACTATTTTTCGAAAAACATTAATAATTTATGGTCTTAAAAAAACAGAGGTAGTAATTTACGAAAAGTAATAAAAAAGAGAAATTCAACCCATTACAAATATTTCGAAATAAATTTTATTTTTTGTATTGGATTGAACAAACAATCAAAATTTTATTTAATACCAAAAGTAACCTTACTAATTCTTGTAAAGTTTAGGTTCTTGAAAAAATCAAAAAAATATCAGCAACATTAAAGATAAAATGTAACGAAAGAAAGGAGAATGTTCGCCGCAGCGACAAAATACAAACTATCAATAAGTTATATCATTCCAATTTGTCGATTAATATTTTCATTACACTTAATCGTGTATATGTCAATTTACTAAAATTACCAATAAAACATTGATTATAAAGTATTTAGGAATTAATATTTAACTTCAGAATACCGTATAAAGTAATTTATAAAAGTTCCTTACGCTTCAAAATTGACTCAAATAGTTTCAAATCGTGCTCACTATTAAATACAGAAAACGGAAAACGTAAAAATTGACCTTTACCAATAATTAGCAAAAAGGCATCAGCCATGCGTTCGGCTGACTGAATACTATCCCATTTCATAACTCCGCCTTCTTTCTGATTTATTTTTACTAAAATCTGGCGGCTATCAATTTCATACATAAATTTATCAAACATTTGCTTGTTTTGATCCATCTGCGAGGCTGCATAAAACTGTACATACCAAAATAACACATAAAGCCCACCACCAACAACTGCTACCACCGGGATCCACCAATTTTTGTATGTTCCAGTAAAATGAAGAACTAATCCCAGCAAAAAAAATGCGGCTGGAATCAACAACCACTTCCATTCAGCGGTCATGTGACGCTTAAAAGAGATACTAACATATTGTTTGGGGTCTAAGGCAAATTTTTTAGTTTTTACTATCATCTTATTTTTGTTAAAATTAAGTTTCTAATCGGTGCTTGAATATCGGTCTAATTTTCGACACTTAACTTCTATCTCACATTCATTCAGATTTTATTCTTCATTTGAAAGCACAAAAATAGAAAAAGGCTCTGACAATTTTAGAGCCTTTCCTATTATTTTGTAATAAGTATGAATAATATTCTTGTGTAGAGCAATATCACCCTTCCCTAAACTGAATAGTATCAATCACATATTTGTTGGCATCAGCACGACGAACCAAGATATAAATCAAAAAATCTTTGTTTCGACTGCGGTAAGTGCCTACATTATATCGCAGGTCGGCGTTTGATGCTCCCTGATAGACATATTGAAATGTCAAGGGAGGGTTTTTCTGAAAGAATGACTTAAGAATCTGTTCTGCCTGTTGAGAGGAAATTTTTCGGAAATCAATTTTTTCTGAATCTATCACCAGTTCAACTTGCTGGTTTAGACAACTTGCCAACATTCGAGAATTCCCCCCTCTAAACGACATTCTAATTCTATCGGCCAATTCTTTATCTTCTTTACTTACCTTAGAATCATCCTTTTTTGGACGAGTAGCACTTGTAAGAAAAATAAAAATGATTGCCGACATTAAGTATTTCATGGACTTCATAATCATTAAGTTTTGAGTATCTTTGTAAATTATTATTGTATAATAAAGTCTTTTGCACAAACTATGCCAAAAAGTGATTGAATGGATATGTTTTTATTTATGTCGCTTCTTTAAAAATGGCTATAAAATCTTAATTAGTAAATTTCTAACCAAACATTGTATAGACACGCTTTGGCTCAAAAGTCATAGAAAAATTTCATTTTATGTCGAATCAATTATTAAATAAAACCCAAACTCTTCAAAAAATTCGTAGAATTGCTTATCAAGTATTTGAGGAAAATTTTGAGGAATCTTCTATAATTATCGCAGGAATTAATGGAGAAGGTTATACTTTCGCTGAAATTCTTGTACATGAACTCAGACAAATCTCAGAAATAGATGTGCGTATCGCACGAGTATCTTTTGATAAAACAGCAACAGAACAACCAGAGATAAATATTGAAAGTGAAGTAGATACTTTTCACAATAAAAACATCGTTTTATGTGATGACGTACTTAATACGGGAAAAACCTTGGCATTTAGTTTACGTCCATTTCTGAATATTCCCATTAAAAAATTACAGGTTGCAGTAATTGTTGACCGTAATCATCCAAATTTTCCAATTTCTGCTGATTATGTAGGATATTCCTTATCAACAACGCTCAATGAGCATATTCAAGTAGTGTTGAGCGATGAAGAAAAAACAGGAGTTTACATTTATTAAGAATTAATATATGAACCAAATAAAGGTTGTAAAAGTATTATCAGTAATTATATTAAGCATTTGGCTCGGAAGTTGCAAAAGTTCAATTCAAGATTATACGCCAAAACCTCGTGGCTTCAATCGCATAGATTTGCCTCAACACCGCTACCAAACTTTGCCTAAAGTCTATCCATACTCTTTTGAATACTCTAAAGAAGCTATTATACAACTTGATACTTTCAAAAATGCCGAACCACATTGGATAATTATTTATTATCCAAAACTAAATACTCGCATCCAATTTACTTACAAAAAAGTTAATAATGATCTCGGTAGCTTACAAAAAATGATGGGAGATGCCGCAAAATTAGCATTTAACCACGATAAAAAAGCGTATTCAATAACCGATAAACTATTGATAACTAAGAGCGGCAAAAAAGCAGTAATCTTTGAATTAGAGGGTGAAGTGCCAAGTCCATATCAGTTTTTTGTGACTGATAGCACTAAGCATTATCTCAGAGGGGCAGTATATTTAATGACAGCCACTGAAAACGATTCACTTAAACCCATAATCGATTATATGAAAGTCGATTCGAGACATATTCTCGAATCGCTTAAATGGCAGTAAATTCCCATTTCTTAATAAGTTAGAATTTGAAATTCATTATATCTTCGGTCTTCATACCAAATATTGAAGGCTTTTCAAGCTTTTAAACGAACGATTGGCAATATATAAAATTTACCTTCAAAGACTCATTCGTTTACAAAATCTTCATTAGTTCAAAGTATATATTATGACAGGGCAGACGTCTTTCATGATTATCATTTCGGCTTCTACTTTGATTTTTTTAATTACAAAAATTGACTTTTGTAATTTCAATGTTCTTGAAATTCTTAACTTTAAAAAATACACTATTTTAATCTGTATGAGTTTAAATAGTTATTATGACTTAATTTTTAAGGAGTTATTATTATTCAAAAGTTCAGTTTTAAAAACAGTAAGAGATTGTGCTGCTGGACCAGCTTGCACGGTACCATCAAGCTTAAACTGTGAACCATGAGTTGGACAAAAGAAATCGTTAGTACCATTTCTATAATTAATGGTAGTTGCTTGATGCGTGCAATCCTTTGATAATGCTATAAAAACACCTTTAGCATTGGCTATGATTATTCCATCTACGTAAGCAAACTCGCCTTGGGTTTTCAATTTCGAAAAATTAGCATTCGTTAAATCAATTGTAAAATCAATTGTACCAGATGTGCTTCCAGTGACTCCTGAAGACACTCCATTCGTTCCTCCGCCATTTGTTCCTCCGCCAGTGGTTCCTTTAAGAGGAGCAGGTTCAGAACCATCTTTTGAACAAGAAGTTAGCACCGTACCTAAACAATAAAATGACATTAAAGCCGCACTACTCAATCCGAGTTGCTTCAAAAATTGTCCTCTATTTAATTGTGATGTTTCCATAAACCAAAAATAATTTTTAGATAAAATTTAAACTTCATTGAAATTATGGAATTCCTTTTTTAATGACTTTGTAAAAGAATTCTTATTGTTTATTTTTAAATACAAAAATAAGGATAGCAAAGTTTCGTAAAAATAAAAAAACTTCAAAACAAAGGAAAGCAACGATAATACGTATAAAAATAAAACGCCTGTTAGCAAATTACTAACAGGCGTTTATGATTTTATTAATCGCAGCGACTTCGTGACCCTACGGGGAATCGAACCCCGGTTTAATCCGTGAAAGGGACTTGTCCTAACCGCTAGACGATAGGGCCGACTGGTTCCATTTATCGTCTACAATTAAAAATCGTTGTTCAAAAGTACAATAATATTTTCGAACTACAATAGCCTAAAATATTATACCCTTGCATAAAATTCATCAAATCGCAGCGATTTGGTGACCCTACGGGAAATCGAACCCCGGTTTAATCCGTGAAAGGGACTTGTCCTAACCGCTAGGCGATAGGGCCGGCTGGTTCCATTTATCGTCTGCGTAAGCGAATTGTGGTGCAAAAGTACGGCAAAAAACTTAACACACAATAGCCCACTTCAAAAAAAAAACAAAATGCTCAAAGTTCTTACTAACATTATATCAAAAATAAGAAATATTACATTTAAAGATTAAAAAAGAAAATATCTTCGAATTTCACGAAAAACTTTGTCTGACTTTCGTAAATCCCCTTTCTCTTATCTATCTTTGAAAAAACTTAACACTTAAAATCACTCAGCGTCAAATGAGAAAGGTTTATTATTGTTTTTTCTTAATCTGCAGTTTTTTAAATTTATCGGCTCAAACCAAAACTCCCGACGAATTTTTAGGGTATACGCTCGGCACAAAGTTTAGCTTTCATCATCGTATAGTTGATTATGTGCGTCATGTAGCAGCACAAAACCCAAGCCAAGTAAAAACTGTTGATTATGGTATGACCTTTGAAGGTCGCCCACTTATGGTTGCTATCATTGCATCTCCCGAAAACCTAGTTAAGATTGAAGAAATTCGCACAAACAACCTAAAAAGTATAGGCCTTATGGAAGGCAAACCAACAGGCAAAGTACCTGCAATTGCATGGTTAAGCTACAATGTGCATGGCAATGAAGCCGTTAGTTCAGAGGCAGTTTTAAAAGTTTTGTATGAACTTCTTAATAAAAATAATGCCACCACACAAAATGTATTAAAAAATACGGTCGTCATTCTCGACCCATGTATCAATCCTGACGGACGTGACCGTTATGCTCAATGGTACAACCGTGTAGCTAATCAAGGCGGAAACGCTGCTCCATTTGCCATCGAACACAACGAACCTTGGCCAGGAGGGCGTTTTTCTCATTATATCTTCGACCCAAACCGTGATTGGGCTTGGCAAACGCAAGAAATTACGCAACAACGTGTAAAACTTTACAACCAATGGATGCCACATCTTCACGCCGATTTTCACGAAATGGGCTATAACACACCGTACTATTTTCCGCCATCAGCTAAACCTTATCACGAAGATTTGAGCAAATGGCAACGTGAGTTTCAGCAAACTTTGGGTGAATTCAGTAAAAAATATTTTGATAAAAATTACTGGCTATATTTCTCAAAAGAAAATTACGATTTACTTTATCCAAGCTATGGTGATACTTATCCATCCTACAATGGTGCAATCGGTATGACTTATGAGCAAGGTGGCGGCGGTCGTGCTGGCTTGGCAATTGCAAAAGACGACGGTGATACGCTTACACTTACGCAACGTATCTCACATCATTTTGCCACAAGTATGGGTTCTTTGGAGGCAATTTCAAGCCGTGCCGATAAAACTGTTGAGGAATTTACAAAGTTTTTTACTGAAAAAACTGCCAACGGCTACGGCACCTACAAATCATTTGTGATGAAAACCAAAGGAGATGAAGCGAAGATTCAAGCCCTAACGAGCCTTTTGGATAAACTACAAATCAATTATGGTTATGCGGCAAAAGAATCTATGGTAACAGGTTTTGGTTATCAAAGTTTAAAGGATGAAAATTTAAAAGTCGAGGCTAATGACCTAATTATCAGCACCTTTCAACCAAAAGGAACATTTGTAAAGATTTTGTTTGAACCAAAAACAGCTTTAGAAGATTCAGTAACTTATGACCTAACTTCTTGGTCATTGGCCTACGCTTATGGATTAAAAGCTTTCGCAACCAAAGAAAAGTTGGCAATAGGCAGCTCAATGTTGTCAACCACAAAAAATGCATCTTACGATGCGAAGCCTTATGCTTATGTAGCAGCATGGAAATCTTTTGAAGATGTGAAATTTTTATCAAAAATTTTGGCTGCAGGAATTAAAGTAAGATTTAATGAAAATCCGTTTGAAACTGCTGGTAGAAAATTTGATGCAGGCTCATTGATTATTACTCGAACCAATAATGAACGTTTGGGCGATAAATTTGACAAGACAATTCAGGACGCCGCTCTGGAATTTAATATCAATCTTTTAGGAACAACATCTGGAATGGTTTTGAGTGGAAATGACTTTGGTTCAGGTTCGGTCAATGTACTTAAAAATCCAAGAGTTGCTTTGATTGCTGGTGAAGGCGTTGTTTCGACAGCCTTTGGCGAGGTTTGGCATTTCTTTGAGCAGCAAATCAAATATCCTATTACGGTAATTGAAGGAAGTTCATTTACAAAAGTTCCGCTCGACCAACTCGATGTTATTGTTTTGGCTGATGGCAACTATGAAAAAATATTTGGTAATGGTGATGCATTAAAAAAATGGATACAAGGTGGAGGAAAAGTGATTGCCCTAGAAGGAGCAACTGGTTACTTTGCTGATAAAGATGGGTTTGCATTGAAACGTAAAAAAGACACCTTAGCAACCGATAAGGCTGAACTCAAAACTTATGGCACAAGAGAACGTGAAGGTATCATGGAGCAAATTCCAGGAGCGATTTTCAAGGTGGAAATTGACAAAACGCATCCGCTTGGCTATGGTACTGATGGAATTTATTACTCATTGGTGCGTGATGTTTATGCTTACGATTACTTGAAAGATGGCTGGAATGTAGGTTACATCAAAGAGAATAATCATGTGACGGGCTTTGCAGGAAAAATTGCGAAAGAAAAAATGAAAAATACGCTAACCTTCGGTGTGCAAGAAATCGGTCGTGGAAAAATCGTTTATATGGCAGATTCTCCTCTTTTCCGAGGTTTTTGGTATTCGGGAAAACTGATTTTTGGAAATGCTTTATTTACTGTGAATTAGACACAATATGCGAGATTGGATATACGAGATGAAAAAAGCTCATTTCTTGTATCTCGAATCTTGTATCTCCTATCTCAAATCTCGTATCTCGTATCTCAAATCTATAAAACTATGAACAATACTCGACGCTCATTTTTAAAAACAGTTCCATTGGCTATTGGTGGAGCTTCATTGACAAGTTCATCTTATGCCGAACCAAAGAAAACTCCACAAGTGAGTAGCCGAATAAAACTCAGTGTATCGAGTTATTCATATTGGCATTTTAAGGGTGATAAATTTCCGATTGAAAAAGTAATCGACGAAGCTGCAAAATTAGGCTTAGATGGTATTGATGTTCTTCACCGACAAATGGCTGGAGAAGACAATGCTTATTTACAAAAACTAAAAAAGCACGCCTTTGTAAATGGAATTCCTATGACTTGTTTATCGATTCATCAAGGTTTTGTTTCGCCCGATAAAGCAGTTTTGAAAGAACACATTGACCATACAATACATTGTATCGAATTGGCCTACAAAATGGGCATTCCGTGTATGCGTTTGAATACAGGTCGATGGGGAACTATCAAATCCTTCGATGATTTTATGGCTAAACGTGGTATAGAACCTGCCATTGCTGGTTATACCGAAAATGAAGCTTTCAAGTGGTGCATTGATAGTATTCAGCAATGCCTGAAAAAAGCTGAAGAATGTGGAATTTTGTTGGCTCTCGAAAACCATTGGGGACTTGGCTCTACACCAGAAGGAATGCTTCGCATCAAAAATGCCATTGATTCGCCGTGGTTGGGGCTATTGATGGATACAGGCAATTTCTTGGAAAATCCTTATGATAAACTAGAGAAAATTGCTCCACAAACTAATTTCGTTCAAGCCAAAACCTATTATGGTGGCGGAGAATGGTACTCGCTCGATTTGGACTACAAACGTATTGTTGATATGCTGAAAAAAGTAAATTATCAAGGCTATATTTCGATTGAATTTGAAGGAAAAGAAGACCCAAAAACTGGCGTTCAAAAAAGCGTTGATTTGTTGAGAAGTGTCTTATAAAATACCTACTACTAATATAATAGAAAAAATATTGTGAATAGTGGCGTAGATGATACGCCACTATTTTGCGTCAACAAAAATGAAGAAAGCTTTAACAATTACCCTATTATTTTTTATTTCAAATTTTGCTTTTTCACAAACTATTCCTATAAACATACGATTTATTGACATCAATAAAAATCCAATTATCGGTGCCAGTGTGAAGTTTTTCAACAGAAATGACAGTACAAAAATTTTGTATAATTTAACTGATACTTCGGGGATTGTGAAGTTCTTGACAACATTGGGTCAATATACAATCAAGGCAACTTCAATTGGCTACAAAAATTTTGAAAAAGGTGTTTCAATAAATACTAAAAACACTTCTTTTGAATTTGTGATGCAAGATGATGCGAAGGCTTTGGCAACCGTAACTGTTGTTGCACAAAAGCCTTTGGTGAGCCAAGAAGACGACAAAACGATTATTGACCCCGAACCAATAGCCAATTCTAGTACAAGTGCTTATGAAATCATCGAGAAAACACCTGGCCTTTTTCTCGACCAAGATGGCAACATATACATCAGTAGTACATCGCCCGCTACAGTTTACATCAATGGTCGAGAGCAAAAAATGAGTTCAAGCGATATTGCTACGATTTTGAAGACTTTACCGCCCAATAGTATCCAAAAAATTGAAATATTACGTACACCATCAGCAAAATTTGACGCCAGTAGTTCAGGTGGAATTGTGAATGTAATTTTGAAAAAAGGCGTAAAAATTGGCCGGAATGGTAGCATAAATACAGGCATGAACCAAGGGCGTTTCGGCAATCAGCTCGTGGGTTTAAATCTTACAAATAATGATGGCAACAGAAGTTCGTATCTTAATGTAAATTATACCAATCGAAATTCTTATGACCAAATCGAAACCGCTCGAAAACTTTCGAGTGAGAATATTTTAGACCAAAAATCATATTCTACAACTCCAGCTCAGATTTTTTATAGTGGCTACGGTCTAAGTTTTGATGTTAATAAAAAATGGAATTTAAGCCTTGATGGAAGAGGAACTTTTAATACCAATAAATCCGATTCAGAAAACGAAAATATCATCAAAAATTTAAGCACAAATAATGTATTTTCTAATAATTTGAATACTGTTCAAAATAATTCCAGTGGCTTAACTTTAAATCAGGGTTTATCAACCAAGTATAAAATTGATACAATTGGCTCAGAATTGACAAGTGATTTTTCGTATAATTATTTTTCAAATGGTGCTACCCAAAATTTCAATACTAAATTTACATATCCTACCCAAGATGCTTTGGGTGGCAACGGCGACATTCAAACCAAAAGACAATCATTTGTTGGCCAAGTTGATTTGAAATACAAGACTTTCCAGCAAATTACCTTAGAAACAGGAATAAAAAGCTCAAATTTGTTTTTTGCCAATGTAACCAAATATTTTACAAAAGTTGGTAGTCAACAAAGCATTGATTTGTCTCGAACTAACACTTTTGATTATCAAGAAATGATACATGCGGGGTATGTTCAAGCCTCAAAATCATTTAACAAAGTTTTAATAAAATTGGGTACACGCATCGAAAATACAAATATGTATGGGCATCAACGAATTCCAAGAGATACGACTTTCAAAATTAATCGAACCGATTTCTTTCCATACATTTATGTTAGTAGAACAATTACGAAAATTGCGGGTTTCGACCTTACGAGTTATCTCATTTATCGTCGGTCAATTACACGCCCTGTCTATGATTACCTCAATCCATCGCCTAGATACATTGACCAATATTTGTATGAAGCAGGAAATCCAACATTAAAACCGCAATTTACACAAAACGTTGAAGCAAATATTAGTGTTGATAATCGGCCAATTTTTGCTTTTGGACGAAATTATACACAAGATATTTTCACAAATGTAATTTATCAAAACCCATCAAATCCGAGTGTTGCGTATAGAACTTATGATAATTTGGGTAAAAATCAAGAAACTTATTTCAGAATATTGGGGGCAATTCCCCCAGGAAAAACATACTTTTTTGTGGTTGGAACCCAATATAATCTCAATAAATATGAAGGTTTTTATCAAAATAAACCATTAACATTCGACAAAGCGAGTTGGACATTTTTTACGTTTCATCAACTAAAAATCAATAAAAATTCATCGCTTACGATGAATGGTTTTCTCCGTTTGAAAGGTCAATTACAATTTTATGAATTAAGTAATTTTGGCAGTTTGAATTTAAGTTTCAATCGTTCGTTTATGGACAAAAAATTACTCTTGACTTTATCAGCAAATGATGTTTTTTTTACCAACAATAATCAGTTTCTAATCAATCAAGGTTCGATTTCGGCCAATGGTTTCCGAAAATCAGATTCTCGTCGATTGGGTTTCAATATTCGATATAATTTTGGTTTAAAGAAGAAAGAAAACCAAAACAATATGATGAATTTTGAGAATTTAGAAAATAATTCGAAGTAGTTAATAATCAATACATTACAAGCAATGAGTTATAATATTCAAGTTTATACAGCACAAACAATGATGGCTGAAATCGAAGCCGAATCGGAAGATTTTTTTGATAATGACAAAAACTTAATTCCGTTTACTGAAAAACAACTTATCAAATTAAGAGAGAATATTTTAAGGCATAACTTTGAAATTACGAAAGAAGATAAAAAGGGAGTTACCTTTAGAAACGACCAGTTTGAGGGCATGAAGGCAATTTTGACTTCAAATGCTCTTTACTTTCGTTCGAGTTATGATGATTCTTTTGAAATCGGAATGATTGCTTCTGAACTGACCGATTCTGACGAATTTGCTAAATATGACCCTCAAGCTGATGGCTGGGAAATTTTAGGGGAGTAATTCAATGATAGTAAAAATGTCGACGGTTAAACATCGTAGAATGAGATTAGTTAAAATTGAATTACTCTCATTTTAGGTATAATAAAACTAGAAATTCCTAATAATCTTGAAGTTAAACCAAGATTTTTATAGCCCAGGGTCAATAGTAGACAAGTCCACAATAAGGTAATAAGTTTATAAACAGATATTTAGCTGTCGACCAAATTTACGATTAATTTTATTCTATTACTTAATTTAAGCGGTTAAATTTTGCCCGTAGGAACATCAAATTTGGACATTCGCACAAAATTCATTAAAATCAAATATCACAAATATTTACGCCCTGTTTCAAAGAAGCCAATTTATCGGCACGAATAGGAAAGAATTCTTGGGCAACGAAGCCTTTAAAACCTGTTTCGGCAATGGCACTCATAATAGCTGGATAATAAATCTCTTGAGTTTCGTCAATTTCATGACGCCCTGGCACTCCACCAGTATGATAATGAGCAATATATTTATGATTATCACGTATTCGGCGAATGATGTCTCCCTCCATTATCTGCATGTGATAAATGTCGTATAGTATCTTAAAATTATCAGATTCAATATTTTTACAAAGTTCAACGCCCCAATCAGTGTGGTCGCACATATAATCTGGGTGGTCAACTCTACTATTGAGTAATTCCATTACGATTGTCACGTTTTTCTTTTCGGCATATTTCATAATTTTCTTCAATCCTATTGCAGCGTTTTTTAGGCCATCTTCATCGCTAAGTTTTTTCTCACGATTTCCCGAAAAACATATTAAATTCTTGAATCCTGCCTTCGATGTTTCATCAATCAAATATTTATACCATTCTTCCAAACCTTCGTGGTTTTCTTTTTTATTCCAGCCATTTATTATGCCAAATTCTTTGCCGATTCCGGAAACCATCGCACAAGTAAGGTCGTATTTTTTTACGGTTTCAAACTCATCAACATTTAGCAATTCGATTGATTGTAAGCCTATATTTTTGGCTGCTCGACAAAGAGAATCAAGGTCGATAGAGTCGTAGCACCAACGACAAACTGAGTGATTGATACGTCCTTGGAGTGAGGCTCCCATGATATTATCGGCAGCCTCAAGGCGAGAAGCGACTGCTTCTGTCATAACAACTGAGGCGGTTGCTCCTTCTACAGTTTTTTTCATAGCATTTCGGTTAGATCTGTTGTTTTCTATCAGTATATTTTTTCCTCACAAAATAGGGCCTAGTGTGTAAATCAGTTGATTTGAATAGATGAGCAATTTAATGCAAAAAAATTAATTGTAAACTACTTACAATCAAAATAGCATTGAAATAGAATAAAAAACTTGGTTAAGGGTATTAGGATATGAAAGTTTACAAAACGTATATTTTATACATATCGACCAAAACAAATTAACACACAGGAGATAAAAAATTTAGCTTCCAAGGTAAGTAGGAGGCACAAATAAATGACCGCCAATGGAACATTTAGTATGAGTATTGTTTTGTAAAATAGTCACATAAAAAACAGCATGATAAATCAAAAGCTTATGACGCTGTTTTTTGTCAAATTATCACTTCACAGTCAGTACCACACGTTGATAACGAGTCAGAGAAGGACTTCCGTTATCGCTTGCCTCTACAATTATGTGAAAGGTATCGCCACTTTTTAAACTATCGGTATTTTCGATGCTGATTTCGGCATTATTCTCATTTTGTTTGATAATTAGATTTGCTTTAGCTGATCCTACTTCTTTATATTGCCAAAACTTTATGCTTACCTTATCTTTATCAGGGTCAGAAAATTTGGGCTTCAAAGTAATTTGGTGGAATTTACTAATTGATGAACGGGACACTGTCCGTCGTTTATTACTAATTGAAACTCTCGGAGCATGATTGGCTGATTTAAAATCTTTTATACACCAATCAGCACGAGCGGCAAAATCATATTGAATGGCAGGAATCCAACGGGTTTGAGCAAAAGCATCATCTATTTTCTTTGTAAAAGGATTAAAATCGGCAGCAGCTTTGCCATCTTCCCATCGGCTTGGAGTTATAGTAGATTGTACCAAACGACCTCCCCAGCCGCCATCTTGGGGATTATCGAGATTATTCAAACCTATATCAACTAAGTGTAAGAAAGCAGGAGAATCGCCTTCTGAAATAAAATCATATTGCCCGAAACTTCCCCATTGGTTCTTTTTGGCTTTTTCCATACTGCTGTATATATCATCAATTTCGCCCTTTGGAGGATTTCCATCGCCATAACTATAATACATTTTGAGGAGTGGCCCATGATTATTTATTATTTCCCCCATAAATTTACCTTCTAAGTATTGGTGAAATTCGGTTGGCACTGACCTTTTCCAAAAATAAGCAAAACTCCAAAACTGATTAGAATTATAATAAACCTTCATGTCTTTCCAGTTTGGCTCTATATATTTTTTGTAGGTAGCATCTTGGTCAAGTATGGCATAAATAATTGCTTTTTGACAAACTTTTTTATAAATTTTGTTCCATTGAAGAGTGTTTTTGTATTCATCTTCAATAGATTTCAATGCACGGGCAATCGTATTTGTTCCACCCCAAACCTGTAAATAGAGTGGTGTCATATCCTCGTCAAGTAATTTGGCTTTTATAAAATCTGAGCCCTCGGTATCTTTTGTCATTTCACCTTCAAAATCTATATTTCCGATACGAATTTGATTTTTTAAATCCATCGGTTTCGGAAAATCGATTGAATGTTTAAGTAAATTCGTATAAACTTTTCCGTAGGCATCAACCAAATCGTAAATCCATTGTTCGCCCGGCCAACGCAGTTCTGTTCGTTCGCCATACATTTTTTTTGTCATCTCCATTTCAGAGGTAAACTTGGTACCTTTTCCATCACCTTTATAGTGCCACTGAGAACTACTTATGATTAAACCTTCTAACCTAAATTCATTGGAAAATAACAAAAGTCTTATGAATGAATCTACGTCATCTAATTCGCCATCGGTCGTAACGATAGTGCGAGCCTTAGCGGTTTTAGAAACTTGCCCTAAAGCAGCACAATTTATAAGACAAACAAAAAAGATATAGAAATAAAATTTATTAAATTTCATGTTTTGGAATAATTGGAATAGTGTTAATAGATAAGTAAGTAATTGAGTACGCTTTTTGTATGACTCGGAGAAACAAATATATAGCAAATAAATATTTTAATCGATGTGCAGTGCCTTTATTGTAATTTTAATGATAAATTAAAGCGTTTGTCAAACATATTCCTTTTTTTGTTGAACGGTGGTATAATTTTAGATGTTATCATTCTAACAATTTTAAAGTTGAGTCTCATGAAAAAAGAATTTTTCCAACACATCTTCGACAAACATCAACAAGCTGAGCCAGTTCCTCCAACCAAAGAGATTGCAACATGGGCTTTACGCATTATTCGATTGTTATTTCCTGAGCAAACCAAGGAATATTTTCGTTCGGAAGAAGAAATTGAGATTCAGTTTAAAAACCTCGGATTGGATTTAAGAAACATTCTAATTTCAACTTATCAATGCAAAAATTGTAACCCCGAAAACGAAGCAAACGAATTTATCGAACAAATACCTGAAGTTTACCGTACATTAAAGACTGATATTAAAGCGATTATTGAAGGCGACCCGGCAGCCAAAAGTGAATTTGAGGTTGTGAGAGCATATCCTGGGTTCTTTGCAATAATGTTTTACAGAATCGCTCACGAATTGCACAAATTGGATATTCCATTACTACCAAGAATATTGACGGAATATGCACATTCGAAAACTGGAATCGATATTCATCCGGCCGCTCAAATCGATGAATATTTCTTTATTGACCACGGCACAGGAATTGTAATTGGTGAAAGTTGTATTATCGGTAAACACGTAAAACTTTATCAAGGTGTTACACTCGGTGCATTAAGTGTCGAGAAAAGTTTGGCAAATACCAAACGTCATCCAACCGTAGAAAATAACGTCGTTATATACTCAGGAGCCACTATTTTGGGAGGAAATACCGTGATTGGCGAACATTCAATCATCGGCGGAAACGTCTGGCTCACGAAATCAGTACCTTCATACTCAACGGTTTATCACAAACCTGAAATTAAGGTTGTGGAACGTGTAATGTAAAAAGTTAACAGTCAACAGTTTACAGTCAACAGTTTACACCCGACAGTTCACTATTATTGAGATTTTACATTATCAATTATTCATTTTACATTCTCCATTAAAAAAATGGCATCAATCATAGACCTTGTAGGAAATACTCCACTCGTTGAATTGACTAAACTCAATCCAAATCCAAACGTAAAGATTTACGGCAAACTCGAAGGCAATAATCCCGCGGGAAGTGTAAAAGACCGCCCTGCTTTGAATATGATTAGGAGTGCAGTTGAGCGTGGCGATATTAAACCTGGCATGAAACTTATCGAAGCAACAAGCGGAAATACCGGCATTGCATTAGCGATGATTGCCCGAATATTTAATTTAGAGATTGAACTCGTGATGCCCTCAAACTCAACTCGTGAGCGAACGCTGACGATGGAAGCCTTCGGTGCAAAGGTGATTTTGCTTGAAAATATTGAAAAATGTAGAGATTATGCCGAAGAACAAGCAAAAACAGATGAGTACTTTATGCTCGACCAATTTGCGAATCCTGACAATTATTTAGCTCATTACAAAACCACTGGCCCAGAAATATGGAGAGACACGAACCAAAAAGTAACGCATTTTGTGAGTTCGATGGGAACAACTGGTACAATCATGGGAACTTCGATGTTTTTGAAAGAAGTGAATCCCGATATTCAGATTGTGGGCTGTCAGCCAACTGAAGGTTCGTCAATTCCGGGCATTAGACGTTGGCCTGCAGCATATTTACCCAAAATATTTGATGCAAACAGAGTAGATAGAATAATGGATATTGACCAAAATGAAGCTACCGAAATGGCTCAAAAATTGGCCAAAACCGAAGGAATTTTTGCAGGAATGAGTTCAGGCGGAGGGGCCTCGGCAGCAATCAGATTAGCTCAAGAATTAGAATCTGGCGTAATTGTCTTCATCTGCTGCGATCGTGGCGATAGATATTTATCGAGTAATTTGTTTGGGTGATATGGAGAATAAAGATTTAATTTTCAAGACATAAGGTTCTAAATGTTTAGTAATTTTACATCATAATTTAAGATTTTGAAGACAAAACTTATATTCTGGTGCAATTTAGAGTTAAAAAAAAAATTGATCAAAATGATATTTAAAGCTACAATTCCTGACATTCCTGCACTAAATATATTAATTAATTCTGCTTACCGAGGAGAAACTTCAAAAAAAGGTTGGACCACTGAAGAACATTTACTCGGTGGAATCCGAACTGACGAAGAAAATCTTACCGAACTTCTTTTAAAAGAAAATGTAACTATTTTAAAATACACTGAACAAAATAAAATCATTGGTTCGGTTTATCTCGAAGAACAAGATAAAAAGTTGTATCTCGGTATGCTTACTGTTTCGCCCGAACTACAAGGTAGTGGTGTTGGCAAGAAATTAATGCAAGCTGCAGATAATTTTGCCCGAAATGCTCAGCTTAAAACAATTTCAATGACAGTGATTTCGGTAAGAAAAGAATTGATAGCATTTTACGAAAGAAGAGGTTATAAAAACACAGGTGAAACAAAGCCTTTCCCGATGACAGAGCCAAAGTTTGGTTTACCCAAACAACATTTAGAATTTATTGTAATGGAGAAAGAAATATCCCAATAATTCCCCTAATTTCTATTTTAATGAGCCAATTACGGTTTTTTGGGCTCGTTCAAACACATTATAAAATCATTTCAAATTCACCTACCTTGGAAGGAATCAATATTTTTTGTCTAAAAACTTATGTTATTTAGCTCTTTACTATTGTTTTTCAAAGAATATTGTACAAATTGTCAGTTTTTTTCGTATATTTACATACTTTTTTGGAAGCACCTCCCACTAATCAATATATTTTAGATATGCGTAAACTTCGTATTCTGTACGTAGCAAGTGAGATAAATCCCTTCCTGCAAGTTTCAGAAGTAGCTGATTTTCTTCGTAAACTTCCGCAAGCCATGCAAGAGAAAGGCATGGAGATCAGAATTTTAGTTCCTCGTTTTGGATCAATCAATGAGCGAAAAAATCGACTTCATGAAGTTGTACGACTATCAGGCATCAATATTACCGTTGGAGATGAGGAAAAACCTTTGATTATCAAGGTTGCTTCAATTCCTACTGCAAAATTACAGGTTTATTTTTTAGACAACGAAGACTATTTTAACAGAAAATACGTTTTCCTAGATAAAGAAGGAAGTTTTTATGACGACAATGACGAAAGAACAATTTTCTTTTGCAAAGGAGTTCTAGAAACAGTAAAAAAATTAGGTTGGGCACCGGATATTGTACATTGCACCGATTGGATGACAGCATTGATTCCGTTGTATTTAAAAACAACTTACAAAAACGACCCTGTTTTTAAAGATACAAAATCAGTATTCACCGTCTATAACAACACTTTTGAGCATAAATTCGATGAAAGCATCATCGAAAAAGCCAAATCAATGGATGTTTCTGATGAAAATTTAGCCAATTTACGCTCGGCTGACTTTGAAGGATTTATTAAGATAGGTTGTCAATATGCTGATGCAATTGTTAGAGCCAACGAGGAAACGAATGAAAAATTAAGTAAACTTTTGAATGAAATTGCAGCAAACACAATCGAAGCAAGTATCGAAGATGACAACGTTACGGAAACGTATTTTAACCTTTACACAGATCTTGTTCCTGAATAATATTTGGAAATATGTGAAGTTTTTACATCCTATATCAATGCGGAATTTAGCGGTAATGCTACTTTCCGCATTATTTTTCTCATGTCAAGACCCCATTGGTATAGTTATTGATACACCCAGCACTGGTGGACAAATTACCACTGTTTTTACGGATACTTTGAAAGTAGCTACGTCAACGATTTTGTTTGATTCTACTTTTACCTCAGGTCAAGCTGATGCAGTTGTTGGACGCTACAAAGACCCAATTTTTGGTGAAGTTTCTGCTAAAACATTTGCTCAAATTACCCTTCCATTACTCAGTTCTGATGCTTTTACAGCATTGAAATTTCCTAAGGCAGACTCTGGATTAACTGTTTATGATTCTGTTTATGTATATATTACACATAATGGTTTTACTTATGGAGACACAACAAAAAGCTATAACTTGTCATTACACCGCCTGACTCAAGATTTTGTAAGTACTAAAAGATATACAAAAGATGATGTTTTGGGTTATAATTCTACGACCATGGCAAGTGGATCTTTTAAGTACGCCGATATCAAACGTGCCAACTCAACAGCACAGGATAGTCTTTTGAAATTCAAATTACCTAATACAATAGGTAAAGAATTATATGATTTGGTAAATACAGATACAGGAACTACAATCGAAAAATTTACAGCTGCTGTAAAAGGACTGGCTTTCGTATCAAATTCTACTAGCGAAAATGCTTATGGATTAGCAATTTCAGGTAGCTATATTCAATTGTATTATCACACTACCAATTCTACTGATAGAAAAAGTATTCCTTTGACTTTTTATTCTCAACGTTTTAGTCAAATTATTGGAAATAGAAATGGGACTGTTTTACAGAATTTAAA
This sequence comes from Emticicia agri, assembly GCA_945860265.1. GTDB lineage: Bacteria > Bacteroidota > Bacteroidia > Cytophagales > Spirosomataceae > Emticicia > Emticicia agri_A. The sequence continues at coordinate 61,308 of CAMAQF010000005.1, forward strand.
AACACTACAATCCATTTCGTCGAGTGCTACAAACAATCGTACTTACTTGCAGACAGGTATTGGCGTCTCACCAAAATTAACATTCCCTAATTTGACGTCTTTGCAGAAAAACGGAAATATTACTATAAATAAAGCTGAATTAATTTTTGAACCAGATTTAGACCAAATTTCAGGTAATTATAGGGTACCATCACAGGTAGCCTTAGTGCAACTCGAATCAACTAATCGTATCAAAAAAGCTAATGGCAGTTTAATTGATTTTGTTGCATTAGATGGACTTTCGGGTACACAATATGTAGCATCTTATAATTCGACATCCAATAATTATACTTTTAATTTTACCTCTTTCTTGCAGGATTTGGTTTCAAAAAAGAAGACAACTAATGGCATTGCCTTAGTCCCAAGTTTATTAAATACGACCAACGCTACCATTTCTGTTTATAACAGTAATGTAGCAAGAATGGTAATTAAGAATGTAAAACTCAATATTTATTATTCTACGAAGAAATAATAATCAGTATTTAAGAAAATCCCAGTTTGAAGTTTTCAAACGGGGATTTTTGTTTTTCTGTAACAATAAACGACCATTTAATTTTTAATTAAAAACAGGTCAATTCTTTATGCTTATTCTATGTTTTATAAAAAAATAAATTTTCATTGCTGAGTGTTTTTTAAATATTTATAAAATATATACAGCTTCTTTGAATTATTTTTTAAAGCCTTGTTTAAATAAAATATTGTCGATATGAACTTCTTTTTATGCTATATTTTTTATCTACATTTTAATTAGTATCTCACAAATAGCACTTTATGTTATTTTTCTTAGATATAGTATTACTTTTTCTTTAAATATTGCAATTATAATTTTTTAATTAAAAACAATCAATAATCAAACTAGATATGTGTGGAATTGTAGCTTATGTGGGCAGTCGTGAAGCAGCCCCACTTATTATTAAAGGACTAAAAAGATTAGAATATCGTGGGTATGACAGTGCTGGCATTGCTCTTTTGAATGGTGATGGACTAAAAATTTATAAAAAGAAAGGTAAGGTTTCGGAACTCGAAAATGAGATAAAAGATAAAACATTACTCGCCACAATAGGAATCGGCCATACTCGTTGGGCTACTCATGGCGAACCTAATGATGTAAATGCTCATCCGCATTATTCAAATAGTGGGCGTTTTGCTATTATTCATAATGGTATCATCGAAAACTATGGTTCTATCAAGCAAAGTTTGATAAATAAAGGATACACTTTTCAGAGCCAAACTGACACTGAAGTTTTGGTAAACTTTGTGGAAGATATTCAGAAAAACAAAAATTGTTCGCTCGAAGAAGCGGTAAGAATTGCCCTTCATGAAGTAGTTGGTGCGTATGCCATCGTGATTATGGATGCCGAAAATCCCACGCAACTAATTGCTGCACGAAAAGGCAGTCCGTTGGTAATTGGTGTGGGCGAAGATGAATATTTCTTTGCATCTGATGCTACTCCGATTATCGAATATACAAAAGAAGTAATTTATCTGGATGATTACGAAATTGGAATCGTGAAAGATAATGAATTGACTGTCAAGAACTTATCGAACGAAGAAATCGACCCGTATATTCAGACTGTTGAGTTAGAACTCGAAGCGATTGAAAAAGGTGGCTATGAGCATTTTATGCTAAAAGAGATTTTTGAACAACCTCGTTCGATTGCCGATTCAATGCGTGGACGTATCAATCCAGAAGATGCAACTTTACTTTTGGGTGGATTGGGCAGCTATCTAGATAAAATCGCTAAAACTAAACGTATTGTAATTGTGGCTTGTGGAACTTCGTGGCACGCTGGTTTAGTGGGGGAATATTTATTAGAAGAATTGGCACGAATCAATGTAGAAGTTGAATATGCTTCTGAATTTAGATATAGAAACCCAATTATCAAAGAGGGTGACATCGTGATTGCGATTTCACAATCGGGTGAAACTGCCGATACAATGGCGGCTTTAGAACTGGCAAAATCGAAAGGTGCGATTATTTTAGGGGTTTGCAATGTGGTTGGTTCGTCAATTGCACGTATCACTCATGCGGGAGTTTACACGCACGCTGGCCCAGAAATTGGTGTGGCAAGCACAAAGGCTTTTACGGCACAAGTAACGGTTTTGAGTTTGATTGCAATTGCAGTTGCTCAGAAAAAAGGCATCATCAGCAATGAACTTTACCGTGAATTAATCTTTGGTTTAGATGCGATTCCTGCGAAAGTTGAGAAGATTTTGAAAAGTGCCGATAAAATAAAAGATATTGCCAAACTCTTTACATTTGCCTCAAACTTTATATTTTTAGGCCGTGGTTTAAACTTTCCTGTTGCCTTGGAAGGTGCTTTGAAACTAAAAGAAATTTCGTACATCCATGCCGAAGGCTACCCAGCGGCAGAAATGAAACACGGCCCAATTGCCTTGATTGACGAAGATATGCCTGTTGTATTTATTGCCATCAAAGATAGTTCTTATGAAAAAATTGTATCGAATATTCAAGAAGTGAAGGCTCGTAAAGGTCGAGTGATTGCGATTGTAACGGAAGGAGATACGCAAATTCCGAGCATGGTTGATTTTACGATGGAGGTTCCTAAAACCAACGAGTTATTTTCTCCGCTATTGACTTCAATTCCTTTACAATTGATTTCATATTATATTGCCGTAATGCGTGGTAGAAACGTTGATCAACCTCGCAATTTGGCAAAATCAGTTACCGTGGAATAAAATATATGAACGCAGATATTTATGATTTTTATGATGAAAGTATGATTCATATTTTACCAAAAATATCTGCGTTTCTCTATTATACAGCTTTTATTGTAATCACTACTGACTTTGAAGTTGGCGTTTTACTAATATCGGCAAAGCTATCAATCGGCACTAAAACATTGGCTTCAGGAAAGTAAGTGGCTACACATTTTCGAGGAATATTATAAGGTACGACGATGAATTTTTGGGCTAATCGTTCGATTCCTCCATGACGATTATAAAGATTTACTACTTGGTATTTTTCTAATTTTGCTTCCGCCATATCCGATTCATTCATCATAATAATTCTTCGCTCATTATAAATACCACGGTAACGGTCATCTAAGCCATAAATTGTTGTGTTAAACTGGTCATGACTACGAATAGTCATCATAATATATTCATTATAAAGTAATTGAATCGTTTCCAATTTATTGATTGAAAACTTTGCTTTTGCCGAATCTGTACCAAATTTTCGTTCACGCGGGAGGTTTGGCAAATAAAAACCACCATCTTGACGCACTCGGACATTATAATTATCAAAACCTACGATGGTCTTTTCAATCAAATCTCTAATATTATCATAATTCGCCACAAGTTTATCCCAGTCGAGACTTTTATTTACTAAAGTAGCTTTTGCCATTCCTGCAACAATAGCTGATTCTGACAAAAGATGCTCTGAAATTGGCTCTAAAACTCCTTTACTACTATGCACGACTCCCATCGAATTTTCAACGGTCACAAACTGCTCGCCATCGGTTTGCAAATCAAGGTCAGTTCTACCCAAAGTTGGTAGAATTAAGGCCGTTTTACCATGAATTAAATGACTACGATTGAGTTTTGTAGAAATTTGAACAGTTAAATCACAATTTTGTAGAGCCTTAGCCGTAAACTCAGTATCGGGCGTAGCAGAAAGGAAATTCCCACCCATTGCTATAAAAACTTTTGCTTTGCCTTCTGACATCGCCTTTATAGATGCTACTGTATCAAAACCATGTTTCCGTGGAGGGTCAAAACCGAAGACTTTTTGCAGATTATCAAGTAAAACTTTTGGAGGTTTTTCGTAAATACCCATCGTGCGGTCGCCCTGAACATTTGAATGTCCACGCACAGGGCAAGTGCCTCCTCCTTCAATACCGATACTTCCTTTTAGTAAAAGTAAGTTGACTACTTCACGAATCGTAACGACTGAGTTTTTATGTTGGGTAAGGCCCATAGCCCAACAAACAATGATTTTTTTATGGTCAATGAGTAGTTGAGTTGCAGCCTTAATTTCATCTAAGGCTATTCCACAAGCTTCTGAAAGTTGGTCTAAATCTTCACTTTCGAGGCTTTGTATATAACTTTCATAATTTTCTGATTGATTTATAATAAAATCTTTATCAAATACATTTCCTAATTTTTTTTCGGCTTCAAGCAAGAGTTTATTCATTGCTTTGAGCAAAGCCAAATCACCATTGATTCTGATTTGCAAGTAAATATCTGTCAGTTTTTCTCCTCCGAAAAACATATCTCGTACTTCTTGTGGATGTTTAAATTTCAATAAACCTGCTTCAATTAACGGATTAATTGAAAAAATCTTTGCACCTGCACGTTTGGCTTTTTCGAGAGCCGAAAGCATTCTAGGGTGGTTTGTGCCAGGATTTTGCCCCAAAATCATTATAACTTCTGCTTTCTCAAAATCATCCAATTTCACCGAACCTTTACCCAAACCCAAAGTTTCTACCAAAGCCGAACCGCTTGATTCATGGCACATATTAGAGCAATCAGGCATATTATTTGTGCCATACATTCGAATAAAAAGTTGGTATAAAAATGCCGCTTCGTTGCTCGTTCTGCCCGAAGTGTAGAAAATTGCTTCATCGGGTGAAGGCAAACTATTCAACTGATTACCAATAAGTTTAAAAGATTCTTCCCAAGAAACTTCCTGGTAATGTGTTTGTCCTTCTCTCAAAACCAATGGCTGCGTCAAACGCCCCTGCTGACCTAGCCAATAATCAGATTTTTGAGAAAGTTCGGTTACCGAATATTTTTGAAAAAAAACAGGTGTCACCTTTCGAGTAGTTGCTTCTTCGACTATGGCTTTTGCACCATTTTCGCAATATTCAGCAATTTTCGAGCGTTCGCCGTCAGGGTCTGGCCACGCACAACTTGGACAATCAACACCCCCTTTTTGGTTGAGATTCAATAAAGATTTTAAACCTCTCCTGATTGGCATTGCACCAAAAACGTGCTTCATTGATGAAAACACTGCCGTGAAACCAGCGGCTTCGGTAGCAGGTTTTGAAGTTTCGATTCCTGTAAAATCGGTTGGTGCTTGGGGGTTTATTTTTGGCATTAGAATATTAAGTCTGGATAAACTTTTTGGAACATTTCTACAATCTTAGGTATGAGTTCATGAAAGTTTTTATTCTTCTTATTTGCCATTAAATAGGCACTTATTGAAGATTCTTCGAGGTGGGAGAAAGCTGTTTTTGCGAAAAAATTTAACATCAATTTAGTATATATCCTAAAACGTTGGGTATTTGTCTCTCCTTCACTTTCTCCATTACTTATGGTATTAGCCCCGATAAACCCAAAACTTGCTGAGGGTTTTTCAGCTAAAATATCAAGCATAATATTAATACAAGTCCGAATTACACGAGGAGCATCATAATCATTAAAGATGACATTATATTTTTTATCTGAAAGCTTATGGCTAACGGGAAAGAATTTAACAATAAAAAATTTGGAATTCATATTCTTCAACAACTGCAATATATCGGCGTTTTGAAGCACGAAAATTGTATAAATGCTGTCTTAAAAATAGTTTCTCCGATACTTTTGTTATACTAATTCGATGATATTTATGTCCACTATCAAACATTTATTCTACCAAATATTTATACGCAGGATTTCTTCGAGCATCAATTTCTGCATCAGTCAAAACATGATAATTTATCTTGCCATCGGGGCGAGGCTTACGAGGTGGATCATTTGGATTTTTGAGTTTTTTGGTTGCAAGTGGTTTGCGTTTTTCAACAAGAGTTTCCATTTTGCTTTTATTTAATAGTCAAATCTACTTACTTTTTACGAATAATAAGCATTTTTGTCAAAAAATTCTATCGGTGTGCGTATATACATTAAAGCTCTCTTCTCGAAGAAATCCTATCAAAGTAATACCCAAAACTTGGGCAGTCTCAATGGCCAAACTCGAAGGCGAGCCTACACAAGCCATAATCGGAATACCAGCCATTGCGGCCTTTTGAATCAGTTCAAAACTCGCTCTACTACTCATTATCAACACAAAGTCTGTCAAGGGTAAAAGTTTTTGTTGTAGAGCAGCACCGATTACTTTATCAAGAGCGTTGTGGCGACCGATGTCTTCTCTCAAAAAACATTTTTCTACCTTATTTAGAATCATTGCAGCATGAAGCCCACCGGTATGTTTGAAAAAAACTTGATTATTCGCTAAAACTTCAGGTAAAGTTTTTATAAACTCTCCTGAAACTTTGAAACCAGTTTTTGGTAAAATTATGCATTTTTTTTCGATAGCTTCGAGTGAGGCCTTCCCACATATTCCACAACTTGAGGTGGAATAAAAATGACGTTCGAGGCTTTGTAAATTTACTTCAATTTGGGGTTTTAGCTCAACTCTTACGATATTTTCTTCAGCTTGCCGGCCAGTATCTTTGCAATAATGAATGGATAAGACATCATCAAACGAAGAAATAATTCCTTCAGTAAACAAAAAACCTAAAGCCAATTCAAAATCATGGCCTGTTGGTGTTCGCATAGTTACGGAAATACTTTTTTGCTTTCGGCTGTCTTCTACTTCAAAACCTAAACGAATCTCCAAAGGCTCTTCAATTACCACCAAATCGGCAATTTCTTCGATACCTTTTGGCTTGAATTTCTTTATTTCAAAAGATTTTATTCCGTACATTTGCTTTGCATTTTGTTGTTAGGCTAATTTAGTAAAACTTCTTTGATTGGCTTTTGTTTATCACTTAAAAAGTAAGTTGTGATTAAATTTACAGTAAAATTACATTTACAATTCAACAGCCATTTAAAAAATTGTTAAACAATTAATTTCATCAATAACAAAAATCATTCATCAATAACAAATATAATCAGACGCATCATCAGACCTTAAAACTATGAAAAAAATCCTTATTTCTCTCTTGTTCCCCAGTTTAGCAATGGCACAGTACAATTATCCAGTTACAAAAAAAATCGACCACACAGACAATTATCACGGCACGACCGTTGCCGATCCGTACCGTTGGCTCGAAGATGACCGCTCGGCGGAAACTTCCGAGTGGGTGAAGCAACAAAATGCGGTCACGACAAAGTATTTCGAGCAAATTCCTTATCGTGCGGATGTGATGAAAAGGTTGGAAAAAATCTTTAACTATGCCAAATACTCATCACCTTCCCGCAAAGGAGAGTGGTTTTATTTCTACAAAAATGATGGCCTACAAAATCAGTCGGTATTTTATCGCCAAAAAGGCTTGAATGGAACGCCCGAACTGGTGATTGACCCGAATAAACTTTCGACAGATGGCACTACTCGTTTAGTACAGTTTGTATTATCGAAAGATGGAAAATACGGTGCAATGGCTTTATCAAAAGGTGGTTCCGATTGGCAAGATATTTTGATTATGGATATGGCAACGAAAAAAAACCTCAGCGATAAACTTGAATGGGTGAAAGTTTCAGGAATTTCGTGGCAAGGAAAAGGCTTCTATTATAGCCGATATCCGAAACCCGAAGGAAGTGCTTTGGCCGCCAAAAACGAAAATCACCAAGTGTTTTTTCATAAAGTGGGTACAAGTCAAGAAGTTGATGAATTAGTATTTGAAGACAAAGCAAATCCGCAACGTTTCAATGGTGTTTACGCAACCGAAGATGAGAAATTTGCGTTCTTGAGCATCAGCGACCGTGGCAAAGGGAAAGATGGTAACGCCTTGTATTACAGAGCTTTAGGTCAAAAAGAATTCAAACCGATTATTTCAGAAATCACTGATTTTAGCTTTTCAATAATTGATAATGTTGGACAAGCATTTTTGATTAAAACAAACAAAGATGCCCCGAATGATAAGGTAGAAAAATATGATATTGCAACTGGAAAATGGAGTAGTATTTTACCCGAAAAACCTGAGCCATTACAAGGCGTAGGAACGGCTGGCGGAAAATTATTTGCAACTTATTTGAAGGATGTTACAACTCGTGCCTACGTTTTTGATTTGAAAGGAAAACTCGAAAACGAAGTACAATTGCCAAGCTTAGGTTCGGCTGGTGGCTTTGGTGGCGAAGCTGACGATAAATTTGTGTTTTATACTTTCAGCACTTTCAACTACCCTCCTACTATTTTCAGATACGATATTGCAAGCAAGAAAAGCACGGTTTTCCGATCTCCAGAAGTTGATTTTAAGGCAACCGATTTTGAGACAAAACAAGTTTTTTATACAAGCAAAGACGGCACGAAAGTCCCGATGTTTATCGTTTATAAAAAAGGCTTGAAACTCAACGGACAAAATCCAACTTTGCTTTATGGCTACGGTGGTTTCAATATAAATTTGAATCCAAGTTTTAGTCCAACTTTGATACCGTTTTTGGAGCAAGGTGGTGTTTATGCTTCGGCAAACTTGCGTGGTGGCGGCGAATATGGTGAAAAATGGCACGAACAAGGCATGAAACTCAAAAAACAGAACGTTTTTGATGATTTTATTGCGGCAGGGGAATATTTGATAGCTCAAAAATATTGTGATAATTCACATTTGGCTATTCGTGGTGGCTCAAACGGTGGACTTTTGGTTGGGGCAGTAATGAACCAAAGACCAGATTTGGCAAAAGTTGCTATTCCGCAAGTGGGTGTGATGGATATGTTGCGTTTTCAAAAATTTACAATTGGCTGGAATTGGATTGCAGATTATGGTTCGTCAGATAATGCTGAAGAATTTAAAGTTCAATATACCTATTCGCCATTGCATAACATTAAGGCTGGTATTAATTATCCTGCAACACTCATCACAACGGCAGACCACGATGATAGAGTTGTACCTGCACATTCATTCAAATATGCAGCCACTTTGCAAGAAATCGGAGCAGCAAGCAGCAAAAATCCATTATTGATAAAAATTGACACAAACTCTGGGCACGGAGCAAGTAATACAAAGAAAAACCTAGAATCAACGGCTGATATTTATGCCTTTATTTGGTGGAATATGGGTTTTGTTCCGAAGTTTTAAATGAAAAAGCAGCCAACTTTTATTAATATCTTAAATTTTACTGAATGGAAGTGGGAAAGAAATAAAGCAATGGCTGCTTTGGTGAAAGGATTGAAAAAGTAGAATTTTGAACATATTAAAATTAATAATTAGAATTTTAAATACAATCATTCCATAGAATACTTATTCTTGATCAAACATAAAAAAAGCATACAGAAAAAATAAACACATTGATTACAGTATAGCGGATACTTCTTGCATCTAAAACCCTGGAAAATTTTAACCAAACAAGAGACAAGCGAAACGCTCACGTTCTGCGTGGGCATTGCTTGACTTTGTGAGAATGCTTACCAAAGCCTTAGAAGCGGAGTCGTTGACGATTCACGCTATTTTTATGTGTAAACCATACCTTATTAACGAAAAATAAATAAAAAGGCTGGTCGGCACACAGATTGATTTGGTGTATTGAATAATACGATAATATTAATCGACAATTTTGCGAGCAGCTAAATGGCGGTCTGTATGCTAATAAACTTACCGTGTGGCCTTAGCTATTGACGATGAGCTACTTAAGGTCTAAAATAAGACCAAACAAATTTATTTAGCTTGCAAATTTGTTTTTTTAATATGGAAATCTTAAGTTTGATACAATTAAAATCATTTAAGTAAATATTATTTAAAATTTAAAACACATCAAAATGAAGTTATTTTTAATCGGTTTATTTATTGTTTTGGGTTCAACTTATGCAATTTCTCAATCTGCTTTTAATGGTTTTTATGTTCAAGTTAGTGGTGGTTATGGAACTACCACACCCGATAGTAAAGGCGGGTCTGGAGCAGCTGTGATTGGCGGCAAATCAAATCCTTTTACTTTTGTTACTGATCACAAAACCCATAATGATTTTATGGGAACAGCAACCGTAGGATATACGTTTAGCATTAGCAAAAAATTCTTGTTAGGTGTCGGTGCTGAATTTACCAAAAATGATGGTAGCTGGACAACTATTACAACAACTAACAACTACAATGTGAAAACCGTAGATGAGTATAGAATATTGCACAGCTATGATTTCTTCTTGTCTCCAGCGTATGCGATTGATGAAAATAAATTAGTTAGTGCAAAGGTTGGTTATGCTCGTTCTTTGACTGATAATGAAATTACTGGAACAGTTAGTGCTCACCACCAAACCGGGGGCTATATAGCAGGCGTAGGGTACAAGCAAATCATCAAGAGGCGTTGTTATGGCCTTGCTGAGGTTGAATACAATCGTACTGCAAATCAAACATACGATAACAGTGGAGTTTCTGTTAATGGTTATCCATTTACATCTACATTAGAATTAAGTTCACATAGCTTTCGCTTTCAAGTTGGTATAGGTTTTCTTATTAAGGGAAAAATACTAACCACGAAATAACTTCTAACCAACTAAAAGTTGGTGATAGGTTATATTGTGTAATTGATTAAGTGTTAAAATTAGCAACGATTTTTTTTATCTTTACTAAATTGAAGTAAGCTTCACTAATTCTAAAAAAACTTCCTGTCAATCGATAGGAAGTTTTTTTGTCTCTAATCTACTGCTTAGCTTCCTCCTAACTGTAACGTTTCAAAACAGTCGCTCGCACAATTGCCGATTTAGATAGAAAGGAAAAAATCGAAACCGCCAATCTCTCAGAAGCCATACTATACCGATAAGGGCTTATTTATGGCTTGCTTAAAAAGTCCTAACTATTTTGACTATCAAATATATAGATGGATATTTTGTGCCTATTCTTAATTCGACATAAAAACGTTCTTTTTCAAAAAAAACAATCCTAATTCCAATATTCTAACTTATTGATGACCTGCTCAATTTGATATTTGAAACTTTTTCAGCAAACCATAAATATTTTGTTGACTTTCAAACAGAATTTTAGCTTGAAAATACGCAGCTTGTTCACGCTCCAATTCAGCAAATTTCTTATTCAATAAATCATACCAAATAGATTTCATCGTAGGCGTTTCAAGGTCTCTAACATCTTGAAAAGCTTCGTTCATACGTTGTTTTGTAGCTTCAATTTTGATATAATCGGCAGCTTGAACTCGCTTTGCTTCTTGTATTTTCTGTGCAATTTGCTTTCTATTTTCAAGCTTTTGGCTAATGTTTAATAATTCGGCATTGAGTGAATCTGGAATCATATTTTTCGGTTTAATTTGGAAACGAATCTTGAATTAAAACTTTCAATATCAAATCATTTTTTAGCTGAAAGACCTGTTTTGAGATTTTATGACGAAAATTGATATAAATTTTATTAATTCAAGAAAAATTACCAAAAACCAACACAATTCATAAAATCACTTTACAAATTCAACCAATAAGTCACTTTTGCCAAAATTGCTCGGTTTTTTGGCATCCAAGTTTCGGTGTTGTAATTATCGGTATAAACCAAGAAGATGTCAGACACAGGAGCAAAACGCCATTGCAAACGAGAATTGACGTTTACGTTTTTAAATTGGCTATTATACTGCACATAAGTTGTCCAAAACAGACTTTTTGTAAATGTTAAATCAAGTTTTGGACCAACTAAATATACTTGATTTTTGCCAGTTGAAAGATTGATATTGTTGTAACTAAAATTGACGGAGAAAAAACCATAAGGCTGAAAACGATAAGAAGCATTTCCGACTAAACTCACGATATTTCCATCAAAATACTGCCCAATGAGTGGCTGGAAAAATACCGCCAGTTTTTTACGTTGGTCAGTAACATAAGTTGTCGAAAAATTATAGTAAGTATAGCTTGTACTCTTTTTGAGCGAAGGCAATTTTCGATTGCTACGCAAAGCATCAAAATCATTGAAAAGAAAAGTATAATTTTGGTTGAAAGTGATCAATAAATTTGATGTATTCTGAAAACCCAAAAGTAAAAACGGCCCCGCTTGGCGGTCGGTAAGTCCCAAACCCAGCTGATTGAATTGGTCATAAGCCAGTCCATAACTCACCCTATTGAGTAAACGTGAATTCGGAAAATAATTAAAACCAATCGTTGGGTTGATATGAAAGAAATTTTTGCGAGGCACAAAACCCACTTCCGCATCAAAGCCCTTACCTACCCAATCATGCGACCACTTAGCAATTAATTTACGAACGCTATAATTGAGCATGAAGCCGTGAGCAAATTTTTCGTTTATATCGGTCGGACTGAACACTTGATGATAAAATGCTTTTCCTGTCCAACGATTATCTTTCGAAGCCAAATTATACTCCAAACCAGCCACTCCATTATAACGATTAACTCCTTCCCTTTCTCTTCCTAAAACTTGTTTATTAACAAATATCGCCGCAATATTCGAGCGTCCAAATACTTTTCGTTGCAGAGCAGCAACCGAATAATTCATACTTGGCGTTCCTTTAAAATCGTCGGCCAATGTTTGCGTATTTAGAACTCCAACTCGCCAATTATCATCAATTTTTCCACTGATTCTTGCTCCATATAAAATCCTATTCTGCACATTTGTACCCGTTACAGTATCGAGACTAATACCAATTTGTCGAGAGAAAAATGGACTTACTAACTGATTACCAGCCGATGTGCCGAGCGTTCCCGATGGTGGCACAAATGGATTAGTATTAAAGCTTCCAAAACCCGTAAATAGGTCGGAATTTTCTAAGAAAAACTGTCGCTGCTCAGGAAAATTTACATCAAAACGAGTCAAGTTTACAACTTGTCGGTCAGCCTCGACATTTGAAAAGTCGGGATTTGCGGTCAAATCTAGGTTAAGCCCCGAAGTAATTCCGATTTTTGCATCGCCTCCAAAATTAAGCTTATTTCCAGCGGCAGGGTTTTCGGGATGCTCAAAATCATGGGTAGAACTGGCAGACAAATAAGGTATAAAGGAAATATTTGCACCCGATTTTTTTAGTGGTTTTTCAAAAATGATTGGCATTGAATATCCCAAATTCATGATAATCTGATTCTGTGGAATCCGCATCAAAGTCGATTGTTCATTGGCTTGGGTATCAAATCTATATGCCTTAAAATTCCATTGTTTACTTCCTTCTTTAAAACGTAGAGTTGTCAATGGAATTGACAACTCACATATCCAATAACCCTCATACATTTTCGAAATAGCACTCCATTTATTATCCCAATACATATTGAAATACTCGTTGGCCGTTCCTCCGTTATAAAGCAATGCTTCACGCATGACTCCGTAGGGATTCATCCCAAACAAAAAACTATTGGTTTTGTCATTGAAGGTATCAAACAAAAAACTCACATTATCATTTCCCCCTGCCCTAAAATCTCGCCTAAAAGAAGGAGTCACATAATTATTCCCAGGCGAATATAATTTTGCACCGATGTAAATATTTTTCTCATCATAAGCCAACAAGATTTCGGTCTGATATTTTGCTTTTATGCTATCTTTTGGAAAAAATTCCCAAAACGAAGGCATTTTTTCGGCAGTTTGCCAGGCTTGTTCATCCAAAGCACCATCAAGTTTAATCTTTTCAGTAATAAATTTTACTGTTGGTGCTTGTTGAGCTTGGGTTTGAAGTAAAAATAAAAATGAGATAAACAATAGAAGAAGTCTATTCATAATAACAGTAGCGTTAAAAATAAGCTACAAAAATACACTTTTATTAGCCTTATTATGCCTATTCAAGATTTATTTTAGAGTTTTTTTAAGCATTTTTAATTATTTTTTATAAAAAACATATTCTGTCATACCTTTGCTACACAAAATACAATTTTGCTGAAATACGAATAAACTCAAATTTTTAATCATTCAATTATATGAAATCCATTTTTGTTATTTTCACACTGATTACTGTTAATTACTCTCTTATTTTTGCACAAACACCTGACGAAAAACACCTTAAAAACCTTCGGCAATTGACTTTTGGAGGTAATAATGCAGAGGCCTATTTTAGCCGTGATAGTAAATACATTAGTTTCCAATCTGATAACCCTGCATGGGGACTTTCATGTGACCAAATTTTTTATATGGATGTTGAAAAAGGTTTGAAAGACCCAAAGCAGCGTCCCGATTTTATAAGTACTAGTTTTGGACGCACAACTTGTAGCTTTTTTATGCCAAACGGCAAAGAAATTCTTTACGGAAGTACGCACGAAGTGGGTGGACATGCTTGTCCTCCAATACCTGAAACGGGCAAAAAATATCTCTGGGCAATCTACGATAGTTTTGATATTTACGTGGCTGATTTGAAAGGTAAAGTAAAAAGACGCTTAACAAATACGCCAGGCTACGATGCCGAAGCGACGGTTTCACCCGATGGCAAAAAAATTGTTTTTACCAGTACTCGAAATGGTGATTTAGATTTATATATCATGGATATTGATGGCAAAAATGTAAAGCAAATCACCAACGAATTGGGATACGATGGCGGTGCGTTTTTCTCGCCCGATAGTAAGAAATTGGTTTTTCGTGCATCACGTTTTGCAAGTGAAGAAGAACGTACAGAGTACAAAGAAAACCTAAAGAAAAACTTGGTTGCTCCAACCAATATGGAGATTTTTACTTGTAATGTTGATGGTTCGGATTTGAAACAAATCACAAAATTAGGCAAAGCCAACTGGGCTCCATATTTCACACCCAAAGGAGATAAAATCATTTTTGCATCGAATCATCATTCACAACGTGGTTATGATTTTCAGTTGTATTTAATAAATATTGATGGAACAAATCTTCAAAAAATCACAAGCGAAAGCAATTTCAATGCTTTCCCGATGTTTAGTTATGATGGTAAGAAATTGATTTTCAGTTCAAACCGCAATAATGGTGGCACAAGAGATACCAATCTTTTTATTGCCGATTGGGTAGATTGATACACCAATAATTAATTGAAAAAAGTACTTGGTTATCAAATAAATAGTATATTTGTACAAAACAAATAAAGCATTATGACAGCATTTATTGAGCAAATTGATGTAGAAGCCGAATATTTACTCGAACGTGGAAAACCTATGCCAAGTAAAAATCATTCAAAATTAGAATCAAGACTTGCTCGACTTTTGGGTAATGATTAAAAAGAAAAATATGATGTATTCGTAGAATTAAGTTTAGAGTTAAATACTGGACGAGTAACCCCTGATTTATGCTTTTTCAAGCCCGAAGTCTCCGATTGGCTTGAAGATGAAATAAGAGTAAAAAATGCTCCATTGGGTGTGATTGAAATTGTTTCTCCAAAACAAAGCACGCAAGATTTAGTTGATAATTTAGATTTGTATTTCGGTGCGGGTGTATTAACGTGTTGGATAGTAATTTCAACCTTCAAAATGATTAATATTTTTCATAGCAAACATAATTATAAAACCTTCATGAGTGGCGAACTTCTTGATGAAAAGTTGGACATTCGACTAAATTTAGAAGAGGTTTTTAAATAACATAAATGGCCATTGCCTGTGAGGATACAGCCAATGGCGATACTATTTATCCTCTCAAAGCCTCAACTTCATCTACAGTTTTCGGAATTGGATTTCCAAGAGTTTTGCTACCAGTTTCCGTGACCAAGCAGTTATCTTCGATTCTGACTCCACCAAAATCTCGATAAACATCGAGTTTTGCATAATTTACAAAATTCGTAAACTTGTTTTCTGCCTTCCATTTATCAATCAATTCTGGAATAAAATAGATACCTGGTTCAACCGTTAACACATTTCCTGCCTCTAATTCTTTTGCAAATCGTAGTGATTTTAAGCCCAATTGTGTACTTCGCTCCAAACCATCACGGTAGCCCACATATTTTTCACCCAAATCTTCCATATCATGTACGTCGAGACCAATAGCATGACCTAAACCATGAGGCATAAAAAGCCCTTGTACACCTTCGGCAAGCATTTCGGTTACGTCTCCATTCAAGAAACCTAAACCTTTCATTCCTTCAAGCATAATTCTATTGGCCGAAATGTGAATTTCTCTATATTGAATATTTGGTCGAAGTGCTGCAATTGACTCAGTTTCCATTTTCAATACCAAATTATAAATTTCCTTCTGCTTTTCGGTGAATCGTTTGCTAACGGGAATTGTTCGAGTAATATCGCCTGCATAAAACATGGCATTTTCGGCACCAGAGTCGTTAATAACCAAACGACCGTCGGTCATTGTCTTTCCATGATAATGATTGTGCAGCGTTTGTCCATTAACAGTAAAAATAATAGGATAAGATAATTCTCCACCACCTTCCAATGCTTTGGCATGAATCGCTGCCACAATTTCATACTCTTTTTTTCCTGCTTGAGTCAACTGCATAGCAATAATGTGCATTTCACGAGTGATATTGACGGCGTGTTCCATTTGCACAATTTCTTCATCAGTCTTTATTGAACGTAATGCCACAATCGCTTTGACAAGTTCAACCGATGCTTTTTCTTTCAATTGAGCAGTCTGAATACCCAACCACTCACTCATTCGAATCATATTATCGAAGCGATACGGTGGCGTAAAATGCACTTTTGAAGACTTTTTAAGCCTTTCTGGCAATTTTGAAGGTTCTTCAGTGCGGTATACACCAACCATTCGAGCTTGCTCAGCCAAAGTTGCTTGAGGGCCGACCCAAATTATATCGTCAATCGTAAAATCGTGTCCGAAGATAATTTCTTCGCCCGAATCTACATCAATGATGCCTGCCAAGCCTGCGTGACTGATACCAAAAAAATATAAAAAATTGCTATCTTGGCGAAAACGGTATGTATTATCGTGGTAATTCATGGGGGCTTCTTCATTGCCCATTATCAAAATTAAGCCACTTCCAACTGCTTTTTTTAGTGCGTTACGACGCTCGGTATAGGTCTGTACAGAAAACATAATTTTTTGTTTTTTTTATACCACGAAATAAAGAAAAGATAGGCAAATTGTCATTATGAAAGCCAAGTATTATTTGATTCAACAAAAAAGGTAAGACTCATTTCTTTATCACCAAAAAACTTTTTATGCTATTTTTAAGTATTTTTATCTTATTTAAAGAGAATATGCATTTTTATGTAGGCAATAAAAATATTGATAAAGGGATAGCAAAATCCTAAACAACTATCAATCAAAGATTTAAGTTTCATACTATTTGATAAATTGGAAAAATAAAAATAAAAAAACTTTCAGAATATTTTGAAAATTCAAAAAGATTATTTTAATTTGTGATACAAATACACTTACGTGCTTAAATATAAAAAGTTAAAAAATTAAGATGGCTCTCATGGAATTAAAAGAAGCGAAAGATAAATTTATCCATACATGGGGTACGCTTGCCACACAATGGGGTATAAACCGAACAATGGCTCAGATACATGCATTGCTTTTGCTTTCGTCTAAATCAATGAATGCTGATGAAATCATGGCTGACCTACAAATTTCGAGAGGAAACGTGAACATGAACCTCAGAGATTTAATGGATTGGAAATTGATTTATAAACAACTCTTACCAGGTGAAAGAAAGGAGTTTTTCATAGCGGAAAAAGATATTTGGAAAGTTGCCAAGCAAATTGCAAAAGAGCGACGACGTAGAGAAATTGGGCCACTAATCGAGGCAATGGAAGATTTGAAAGAGGGAATACAACCCGATACTGTTGAGAAAGAAGAATTTTTGAAAATAGTAAACGACATCAGCAAGGTTTCGATATTTGCCGATAATACAATGACATCTTTACTAAAATCCGATGAAAATTGGTTAATGAATAATTTTATAAAGGTTTTTAATAAGTAGTTACATGACTTTTCGGAGTCATGGTTTTTTGGAGTTTTTGTAGTCATGCAGTAATTTTCTCATAGATAGAGAATTACTGCTTTTTTATGTGAAAAATGTCATTGATAAGTACTATGGCAAAAGTAGCTAACAAAAAAACACTCTTTAATTTACTAATAATTAAGATTTTTTAGCTGCGGCGAAACGTATCGAATTATTTATCTCGTAACTGTCTAAATACTTAATGTGCCCTTCTAAAATGACCTTTCAATATTTTTCTTCTTTTTCCAAGGTGCGGTAGTTTGTCGAGATAAATCATATAAAAAATACAAGACTGCTCCCAAAAAAATAAGAAAAATGATTCGAAAAATTTTTTGATTCCGATTTGTAGAATTATTATTTGACATGATAAATGCTTTTTCTAAACTTTTCGATTAAGTATTAAGACAAAAAATAAGCGGTAAAAAAATATTTCTAATTTGTTAATATTCAAACTTTTACCGTTGCGGAAAATCATTGCTGCGGCATACCGTCTTGAATCTCGTTTCTTGTTTCTCAGTAGTTAAATAAAGTATTATTATTTATTATTGGCTGATATTCTGTGGAGAATAATAACCCAAAAACATAGCCATTTTGCTTGATACTTCCGCCCATTTGATGTTTTCAAACGATAAAATCATGACACCTGATTTATCCATTGAGCCACCAACATCAGCACGGGTAAGATACTCTGAAAAAAATGTAACATCTGGATTATGACCAAAAATAGCTACAACATTAACTGCTTCATCTAATTGGTTAACGGCAGATAAATAACTGCGAGGCCCACCACCATATATGTTATCATTGATTAAAATTGAATCGGCATCGTAGTTTAATTGTTCGGCAAAAATCTTTGCAGTTGCTTTGGTTCGTTCGGATGCACTACTTACAATAAGGTCGAATTTGACACCAGTTGCGGCCAAAAACTTCCCCATTCGGGCCGACTCAATAATACCAGTTGAGGTTAAATTTCGATCGAAATCACGAAACATTGGAGAGTTTCCTCCATCTTCAGCTGTCGCATGACGAATTAAATATAGGATTTTATTCATAGTTTCCTTGGTTTTGGCACGAATATACAAGCAATACTAAAAAAAAATTTAATTTTTCTGAATTTTTTTTTAGTATAAATTGAATATTCTACCGAAGTATTTTATTAATAGATTAATTATTGATTATTAAAATGGCATTTATTTTTCATTGCGAAAGCTATTTAATGATTTTCCATTTCTTAGGAAAATAATTCTAGGTTTTTACCAACATCGATTTTTGGCAAATATGCAAGCGAAAGTAATACCAGTAAATCCAAAATAATTTCGATCGGTGTTTTCTTGAATTCGAGATTAATGTTATTTTTGTGATGATTGAAAAAATCTAAACCTCAATCTTTAACAAAATTATGCCACGAATATTTTCAATTCAAAAATATTAAAAAACTATATCTTTGTAAGTAAAAATCAATTAAAATCTATCAATAAAACACTCTTGAATAGTATTATGTTTAATTATAATCCAAAAGATTGGTGGAAACTCATTTTTTATTTCCATAAAGCCGACACTTTTCGTAAACTTTTACCATCAATGGCGGGTGTAATGGTTTATACATTTTTTATTTCTTTTCTAGAAAATGAAGTTTTACATTTTTTGCCTATCAAAAACCCGTTAGCCATTCACTCTTTGGTTGGTTTTATACTTTCATTATTATTGGTTTTCCGTACGAATAGCTCTTATGACCGTTGGTGGGAAGGGCGTAAAATTTGGGGAAGTTTCACGAATAATTCTCGAAATCTCGCTTTAAAACTCAATGCTTTTCTTCCCGAGAAGCATGAAAGTCGAGAAATTTTTAGGGTTTTGATTGGCAATTATATATACATGGTAAAAGACCATCTTCGCAATAATATAAATCATAAACATTTAGAGTTTGTGGCCAACTATGATGAAGGTTTTTACGTAAATTATAAACACATTCCCAATAGAATCGGACAAGCTATTTATTTGGAAATCCATCGTTTGTATAAACTAGGTATAATCAACGGGGAACAGTTATTGATTTTGAATAATGAGTTGAGTTCGTTTTCCGATAATTTGGGGGCTTGTGAACGAATCCGTAATACACCGATTCCATCATCATATAATATTTTTATAAAAAAAATGATATTTTTGTATGTTTTCACGATGCCACTGGGTTTTGTTTTGGAGTTTAAATATTGGGCAGCACCAATTGTTACGTTGATATTTTATGCTTTTGCAGGAATCGAAATGATTGCCGAAGAAATCGAAGACCCATTTGGAACCGATAACAATGATTTACAACTTGATAGCATTGTAAAAAATGTAAAAGGCAACTTAATCGAAATTTTTAAAAATTAATTTATTTTTGAACGAATATACGTTATAACATTCCGAAAAACCTATCGTTTATGGTTTACGTCATTAAATTCAATAAATAATAAAAAATATATGAAGACCAAATTGAATAAGTATTTATTTTTAATTCTATTAGTTGGAGCTTTTTCTTGTAAAAAAGATACCGTAGAGCCTACAACAACAACTACAGGCACTACAACAGGCACTACAACAAACCCTAATGCTGCTGCAAATAGTTGGGTCTATGACCAACTAAAGGAGTGGTATTTATGGTCGGATAAACTACCAAGTAAAGACAAAACCAATTTGAATTTGGTGACAGGTAAAGATGGAGAAAGCGATATAACGAAATATTATTTCTATTCGTTGCTCAATGATTACCCAAATACTGATCGATTTTCATGGATACGTGAAAATATTGCCGATCTTACAGCTTCTTTGAGTGGTGTAAGCACTTCTTTTGGATTTTCTCGTAGTGCTGTTTATTTAGATAATACACAAACAAACGTAGTATTCTTTATTTCAAACGTTACTACCAACAGTCCAGCCGACAAAGCAGGTTTAAAACGTGGAGATATTGTTTTGACCATAAACGGTACACAAATAAACGGCACAAACTACGTAACATTAATAAGTAATAATGAAATTGCTACTTTTGGTCTTGCTGAATACAAAAATAATACTTATGTTTTATCAGGTAAGACTATTACGGCAACCAAAGCGGTTGTACAAAATGACCCAGTTCAATATTGGAAAGTAATTGAAAAAGGCAATAAAAAAATTGGATATTTGCTCTATACACAATTTCTTGGTGCCTATGACGATAAACTCAAACAAGTTTTTGCCGAGTTTAAAACCAAAGGTATAAATGAATTAGTGCTTGATCTGAGGATTAATGGCGGTGGTCTGATTTCAACGGCTGATTTACTTTCATCATTGATTGTAAAAAATCCAAATACCAATAATGTGATTCATCAAGATGAATGGAATGCGAATATAAAAGCAAAATACCCATCGGTTGCTACTCCAGCGAAGTTTACTATTCAAGCTAGTAATTTGAATCTTAACCGTTTGGTTGTACTTACTTCAAACGGAACAGCCTCTGCCAGTGAACTGATAATCAACAGTTTACGCCCATATATGGAAGTTGTGATTGTTGGTCAAAACACTTACGGTAAAAATGTGGGTTCGATAACAATTAAAGACGAAACATCTCCAGCTCGTTGGGCTTGGGGTATGCAACCAATTGTATTGCGTACTGTAAATTCAAAGGGAGAATCGGCTTATGGCACAAAAACAGGTTTTACTCCAGATTATTTAGTATCTGATAATGTGTACCCTTTCAAACCATGGGGCGATGAAAGTGAGACTTTACTAAAAAAAGCTCTTGAAGTTATTACAGGGGTGGTTATTCCTGCCGAAGCAACGGCGAACCGTTCGTTTAGAACTATGAGTACCAAATTGCTTGAACAGAATATTTCTGATAATCCTGAAGATAATAATAAAGATATGTTTGTAACTTTTCCAAAGTAAAAAACCTTGTAAGAAAGAAAAAGAAGCTGCCTTTGAGGTGGCTTCTTTTTTTATATTTTTTGCCAAAGCACCGTCACGATTCTACGATTATCTCTTCAAAAACCCTGTATTAATGTCAATATAAAAGTGCTATTTTGAACGTTTTTTTTTATATTTGATTATTCAAAAATTCCTAAAACCTTATCGATAGAAGCCTTATGAAAATTCGACACCGAGTCCTCTTTTTGCTATTCTTACTTTCGATTATTACTTTTCTCGACCGTGTGTGTATGAATGTCGTAAGTAAGTATGTAAAAGCAGATTTACACCTCGATAACCAATCTTTTGGCTATATTTTGGGGGCATTTTCGTTGGCTTATGCTCTTTTTGAATTACCAACGGGTATTCTTGGTGATCGAATTGGCCCTCAAAAAATTTTAACTCGTGTTGTATTTTGGTGGTCGGGTTTTACGGCTCTAACCGGAACGGCTTTTGGATTTGTTTATTTACTCATAGTCAGATTTTTATTTGGTGTTGGTGAGGCGGGTGCATACCCGAATGCTTCAATTGTAATTTCTCGATGGTTTCCAGCGGTTGAAGTTGGTAGAGCTCAATCCGTAATTTGGGCAGCTGGCCGCATCGGTGGAGCATTAACTCCACTTTTGGTTATTCCTTTGGTGCATACATTTGGTTGGCGATATGCGTTTTTCATACTTGGAGTGGTTGGCTCTGCATGGGCGGTGGTTTGGTATTTTTGGTTTCGTGATAATCCTGCCGAACATAAAGGTATAACTTCAGAAGAAATAGAAGAAATAGAATCAGCTCGCCGACAAGCACCAGTCAGTCATAAAATCAGTTGGCAGACCATTATCCGAAATCCTAATATTTGGGTGCTAATGCTTATGTGTCATTTGTTTTTTTATGCCTCTTATTTTTTCACAAATTGGTCATCGACTTACTTCCAAGAAGGCCGCCAAATGAGCGAAGAACAAGCCAAAAACTTTGTTTCATTATCGTATTTTTTGGGAGCAATCGGCTGTGTAGTGGGTGGATTTGCAAGTGATATTTTGAGTAAAAAGTTGGGTTTAAAACTCGGACGAAGAATTGTTGGAATTGCAGGTTTAGGCTTATCGAGCATTTGTTTTTTGAGTGCCGGGCTAACTACTGATAATGAATTGGCAGGGTACTTATTGGCTCTTTGCGTATTTCTGAAAGACCTAACATTACCAGTGGCTTTTGCAGTGTGTGTAGATATTGGCAAACGAAATTCCGGCACGGTGACAGGAGCAATGAATTTTGCTGGACAAATGGGTGGTTTTTTTATCACCATTATTTTTGGTACAATCGTGCAGCAAACTGGTAATTTCAATTATCCGCTATTCTTGATTGCGGGCTGCTTAATTGTGGCTTCGGCACTTTGGTTTTTTATTGATCCAACT